>MNZA01000229.1 GCA_001873375.1 Oscillatoriales cyanobacterium CG2_30_44_21 | reverse complement strand
CAAACAGCACGTACATATACTTGGCTTCATCTGACACAATCGTTGGTTTCACGTTTTGCCATAGCAATTTCGGCGTTAGTTTCTCTGCTTTTAGGTATCGGTTGATCTGGTCATGGCTGTGTTCTTCTAAATGGTCTGCCAAGTTAGTGATTGTGTAGTTTATCTGACTACTTATCAGATACTGGCAATAATCTAGCGTAGTAAACTTTTTTACCATTGCTTTTACTCAAATCTTTCTTCATTTTCGCATCATTTTTTCTCTTTGCGTAAGTCCTAAGAAGCTTAGTTTACTGGATTCGCTACAACTGGCTTCCAGCATTAGGATTGTTTTTTGTAGGAATTATCGCTTATAAAGCCATGAGTAAATAGTAGTAGTTCCCATTTTTGAAGTCCTGCCTACGGCGGGATTTCAAAAATCAAATATGTAAAACAATGAGAAAGACAAATTTAATTGAGAAGATTCTTTCAGCTTGTGATCGCCATACCTTATCAGGGCTACGCGACTATGCGATTTTGCAATTATTAATTGAGAACTCGCTCAAACGTCAACAGATTGTGACGCTTAACGTTAGCGACTTTGACCATGAAAAGCGATCGCTGCGGGTGCAATGTCCTTACAAAAAACATGATCACCAAAATTTTGATGAAATTATTGATCTCAGTTTAGACACAACTAACGCAGTTCAAGACTGGTTGAGTTTAACCCATATTCCTAACGCTCAAGAAGCAGAGACTCAAGTACCGTTATTTACCTCACTAGATCGCGCCAGTTATGGACATAGGATGTCAGGAACCGCCATCTATGGCATCGTCAAACGGTCAGCGTTAAATGCAGGAATTGAAAATGCGATCGCCCCTGAACAGTTGCGTTTTAACAAAAGAAAAGCTACCTTAAACCAAGATAATGAGACCCCAAACAAGACTTTTATTGAGACAAATGAGACTCAAATAATACAGACAGAACCATCTCGTTCCCCAATTATCTACACCCTCGCCGAAACTGATGCCAATATCTTGGTGGATCTGCTCAGTGATAAACGCAGTCTCAACACTAGACGCGCCTATCAAAAGGATCTCCATTATTTTTTTGAAGCCGCCTATGGTCAAAAGCCCACCGAATTTGTAATTGCTCAGTTCTTGCAGTTAAATCGATTTGAGGCGATCGCGATCGTCCTGCGTTACAAGTCTGAACTGATTGCCCGAAATCTCAAAGAAGCAACCATTAATCGCCGCCTATCAGCTTTAAAGTCCCTAGTAAACTTTGCTGCCAAGCTCGGAAAATGCGACTGGAACCTAGATGACATCCAAAGTGAGACAGTCCAATCTTATCGCGACACCACAGGGATCAAGCCCGAAGGAATCAGGACAATGCTGCTGAGCCTTAACCGCGACACCCCCAAAGGAAAGCGCGATTTCGCAATTTTAAGATTACTTTGGGACAATGCCCTACGCCGCAATGAGGTGGTCAGTACAAATATTGGTGACTTTGACTATGAAGGGCGATCGCTACAAATTTTGGGTAAGGGACGCGGCGCTCAAAAGAGTCTCATTAGTCTCAGTACTGGAACAGCTAACGCAATTCAAGACTGGCTATCTTGCTTTGAGACTAAAAACAAAAATCAACCACTTTTTCATGCTCTCGATCCCGCCAATCGTGGACACCGACTAACTGGCACGGCTATTTACCAAATTGTTGATCAAATTGCGCGAGCCTCAGAAATTCCAAAGCAAATGTCTCCCCACCGCATCCGTCATTCTGCAATTACGGCAGCCCTCGATGCCACCAATGGCAATGTCCGCAAAGTTCAAAAGTTATCGCGCCACAAAAAGCTAGACACATTAATGCTTTATGACGACAACCGCACCAATATGCAAGGCGAAGTTTCGAGTTTATTAGGTGATCTAATTTAAGAAACCATTTAAAAATTACTTTCTGCGGTCAAAAGCCCTAACAGATCCCCCAGCCCCCCCTTTTTTAAGGGGGGGGCTGGGGGGATCTAAATAATTCTTAAATGGGTTCTAAGATCGGCGCTTTACTATTAATGCTTTCAAAATTATTTCTGGTTTGGATTAAGCGCGTATCGCTGTAAATAATATAATTCGTAACGTTCTAATACAAATCATGCATTTCAAACAATTTATAAACGTAAATTCAAATAGTGGAATGTTAGGCTGCTTTTAATTAGTTAGCAGCAATGAAATATAAAGCCTTAAAAACTATGGCGATCGCTATAGTTTTTAATTAATATATGGGCAATTCATGAATTGCCCATATATTAATTAAAATCATGATTTTTACTCTACATAATATTTTCTATTCAAAAATTTAAGAATTTCCAATGAATGACAACCAGCGTGATGACAACAACCAAGAACGTCGGCAAGACTTGCGTCAAGACGAAGAAACATTTCGGCTTAGACAAGAAGAGGGCCGTTTAAGAACTGCTCAGCGAAGTAATACTTATATCTGGATAGTGAATAGTATTTATTGGTTAGGAGGATTAATCGAAATCTTATTGGGACTGAGGTTTATACTTCGTTTATTTGGGGCGAATACTCAAAATGAATTTGCAAGACTGATTAATAACTTATCGGCTCCCTTGATTGCGCCATTTTCCACTTTGTTCATTAGTCCTACTTCCGACGGTGGTGCAAATATCTTTGATGTAAATATTGTAATTGCAATTATTGCTTATGCCCTGTTGAGTTATCTCTTGATATCCTTAGTCCGATTTATTTTCTACAATAGAGTGTAATAAAAGGAGACTATATTGCTAAATCACTCGTTTGGCTTCTACAGTATTTCCTTATTTGGAATTATTCTGGTTAGATATTTTTTAGTGGCAGGGGTGATGTATCTATTCTTCTATAAACCGTTTCGCCCGCCATTATTAGCAACTAATTTACGACAAGCTTCTGATCAAAAATTAATTCAAAATGATATTAAGCTCTCGATAATATCAGCAGCTATATTTGCGATCGCCTCAGCCTTAGTTTTGTCAAGCTACAGTTGGGGTATTACGCGCCTATACAGCGATCCCCAACAATATGGGCTGTGGTATTTAGGGATTAGCTATGTAGTAGTTTTAATACTTCAAGATACTTATTTTTACTTTACCCATCGCTTATTTCATCATCCATCTCTATTTCGGTGCGTACATCAAGGACATCACCGATCGCATCATCCTACTCCTTGGACTTCCTTTGCCTTTGACCCATTGGAGGCGATCGTGAGTTCCTTCTTTCTGATTAGTATAGTTTTGATTCTGCCCTTACATTTCATCACTGTAATTGCAGTGCTAACAACGATGACCATTTGGGCTGTATTAAACCATCTAGGAATTGAGCGGCTTCCCGTGTCTTTTCCCCACCACTGGCTAGGTAAATGGTTTATTGGTCCTGACCATCATTCCATTCATCATCTAAAGTATGATCGCCACTACGGGCTTTATTTCACATTTTGGGACAAGTTGCTTGGTACTGAAGATGTCAACTTCCAAAAGAAATTGAATAGGAATTCTGCCGAATCATAGGGGAAGCTCTAAAAAAGCCCTAGATAGGAATGGCGGCGCTTTACGCTGTCACTCCTATCTAGGTTTTTTTTACGTTTTGTATTGTATTTAAACAATTTAAGCAAGTCATTCAGAAAGTCAAATATCGGTTTGTGATAGTAGTTGCAGAAGTCCAGAGTTGGGAATTCAACTTGAGACTTCTCTAATTACTTAACCGATTCGGGAGAATATGTCATGAGTTTAGAGAATAGAGCCAAGGCAACTGCAAAAAATGTCGAAGGCAAAATCCAAGAATCAGTAGGAGACCTCACTGGTGATTCTAAGGATAAATTGGAAGGCAAGGCAAAACAAGCCGAAGCAAAGGTGCGTCATGCTTCTGAAGATGTAAAAGATGAAGTCAAAAAGGCTATTGACTAATAGTTCCGTATCCTTTCTACTCAAAGATTAATGGTGTGCCGCGCCATTACGGCAGCCAAGAATAATTTTAAAAGCGTGGCTTCGCCACGCTTTTAAAATTATTCTTGGTTCTAGTTTGAACGCAAAGCTTTAATAAACGTTTTTAGTCCTTTTGTGTAAGAACTAGTTTCGCTCCCTTCACATTACCAATAAGGAAAATAATCGATGGCTAAAGTAGGACTATGGATTGATTATCGAAAAACAATCATTGTCTCTGTGATGGAGAAATGGGAAGAGAGCAAAAAAGTTGTTTCAGTGCCTGAACAATATGCTCAACATTCGCATGATTCAACTATTCAAGTCGGTTGTAACCCTCTTCACGCACCTGTAAATCATGCTTTTAAGGAGATCTTTGAAGATCAAATTAATACTTATTACGATGAAGTGATTGCCAATATTTGTGATGCAAACTCCATCCTCATATTTGGTTCCAACACAGCAAAGTATGAGTTAAAGCATCGTCTTGAGGCAAATAAATTAGGCGATCGCATTGTTGGTATTGAAACTGTCGATAGCATGACAGAGCGCCAGATTTCAGCAAAGGTTTTGCAGCATACGGTGTATGCATAAACTATATTCCGCCCGCTACGCGGGCGGAATATAGTTTATGCTTCAATAATTACGCGAACATTGCCGCGTTTTTTATTGACTCGACAGGCGGTAGTATCGCCTGATCGCTCAAACTCTAGATCCAGTAATGTCTGTCCAATTCGTAAGTTTTGAATGGATAGACGATTAATGGAACTGAGTAAACAGGGATCGATAATCCGCAGTTGGTTGTTAGGGGCATCGGGAACAAAATTAACCATGACTCCAATTAATTGGAAGATGCTACCCGTTGACCAAGCTTGGGGTGAGCAAGCAACAGGATACTGCACTGGAAAGCTAAAGCCATCATGTTCGTATCCACACAATAGTTCGGGCGGACGGTGATAGGGCTGGGCGATCGCCATATCAATTAAGCCTTGAGCAATTCTCAATGATTGCTTGACAAGACTATGCGATCGCATTCCAATCGCAATCAGACTATTATCATGGGGCCAAACAGAACCGATATGATATCCCATGGGATTGTAAGCAGGAGAAAGACTGCTCAAAGTGCGAATCCCCCAACCATTGAACATATCAGGACTATTTAACCGCGCCGCTACGCTGAGAGCTTTTTCGTAATCGAGAATACCTAAGTTAAGACAATGACCAGCATTAGAAGCAACACTATCCACCTGCTTTCCCGCACCATTAAGGGCAAGAGCGTAATAGTCTTGATCGGGCATCCAAAAATCTTGATTGAATCGCAATTTTAAATCCCTTGCCTGCGATCGCCAAAGTTCCGCAAGATCGAATAATTGTCTTTTTTCGGCTAATTCACTCATGCGGATTTTAGCGGCATAGACATAGCCCTGTACTTCGCATAGGGCGATCGCCCCCTCTGCGATCGTTCCTTTGCTATCAACGATGCAATTTTCAGAATCTTTCCAACCTTGGTTGAGCAGACCTTTTTCAGAGGAGCGATGATAACGCAGATATCCTGTTTCTTGGCAGTTGCGGTCAATCCATGCCATCGCCGAGAGCGCATTGGGCCATAGCTGCTCTAGGGTAGTGCGATCGGCAGTCCAAGCGTAATATTCAGCATAGAGCATCAACCAGAGCGGCGTTGCGTCCACAGTTCCATAGTAAGGAGTATGGGGAACTTCATGACAACGCGCCATCTCGCCTAGCCTGATTTCATGGAGAATCTTTCCCTTCTGTTCATCTTGCCATTCGTTATCGACTTTGCCTTGAAAGTAAGCCAAGAGTGAGAGCGTATCGCGGGCGATCATCGGATCTAAAACCAAAGTTTGCGAAGCCGAAATGATCGAGTCTCTACCAAACAAAGTCGAAAACCAAGGCACTCCCGCCGAGAGAAAGTTATACTTCTCCGATGTTTGTCTGAGCAAATAGATATCCTGCACCGCGCGATCGACCACATGATTCAAAGATTTATTGTCTGTTTGAATTCTTGTAATTTGCTCTGTCCAAAGTTTTTCTTCCAACAACTCTTCAGTTTTTGCCTGTGTAAAGGTTTCAGGCACACTAACGATTGAGGTCGGACAATTATTTGTAAATAAATGAATGCGATAGCCAATCGTTCTCGATTCATGGGCAGCCAAATCCAACTGCCAAATGGCAGTATTGTCTTGAATTTCTTGAGGTTGAAAAGAATCAAACTGAATGCGTGATTCCATCAAAGCGCCATCTAATCCCTCATAGGCAAGGACAATTTCCTTGGGTAAGATTTCCGCCAATTTCTGGTCTTGATTGGGAATATAGTGCAGGAAATTACCTCTCTTTGACCGCTTAGCTCCCCTGACCTCAAACAAGTCCAGAAAGTCCGCATCGAAGCTCAAACTGAGCATAAAGCTGACTGGATGGGTATTGTAGTTGGTTACTTGGGTCTGTTCAAAGAAACCGCCTTTAATCACAATTTCGCGGTGAATATCAATGGTTTCCGTCTTGATTTGACCACCACTTCCATTATCAATTTCAGGATTAGCACATAGTACTGTCATCGCAAAACCTTTACGCGCCGTACTGCTAAAAGAAATCGGCGATCGCCCATTAATTTGCAATTCTAAACGACTCAAAAATCTAGTATCACGACAAAATAATCCCATGCTGTCTTCAATCCCGCCAAGGCGACAACTTAGATCCGAGATATTGCCTAACGTATCCGTAATCAAAAATAAATCATCATCTTTGAGAGTCAAAGTGGCGATCGGATGCTCTCCAATAACACAAACCCAAGCAGAGGTAAGACTTTTGTCAATAGGAATAAACGTCCTTCCGCCAACTTCAATAGTGGTAGATTCAATGATCGCTAGCGATGGATTTGTATCGGGCATTTTGTTGTTTGATTAAATTTATTCTAGAGTCTTTCCCTTAAAACAAACCTAAATCCAGAAAGTT
>MNZA01000175.1 GCA_001873375.1 Oscillatoriales cyanobacterium CG2_30_44_21 | reverse complement strand
CGAAGCGGGCGGAACAATATACTCTTCTCGCCCAAGAAATAGCGGTGCGGCGTGAAACGCCGCACCGCTATTTCTTGAAGTTAATCTTTGAGCAACTTTTGTAACCAGTGGATTACCAAAGCATTCACAATTTCAGGGCGATCGTCGTGGGGACAATGCCCAGTATTGGGAATCGGAATTAATTGAATATCTTTAGTTTTTCCTGCCTCTGCATATACCTTTGCGCCATTGATAGGAGTCCAAGGATCAGCATCACCCCACAGCACTAACAAAGGGCGATCTAGCTTTTGCAATAAATCGCTAGTTCTTGGTCCCGCAGGAGCCGTCAAAATTGAAGCAAAAACCTTTTGTGCGCCCTCGTCACAGGATGGCTGATAGAGCATATCGACTAATTCATCGTCGATCGCCTGATGATTGCGATAGACCTGACGCAGAGAGTTACGAATATTGCGTTTTTGACGAACTTGATTGAATACAAACTTGCCAGTAGTTCCTGAGCTAACCAGTTTGGCAAAAGCTCCCATCACTAAGCGCAAGGGTAAATTCAGTTCTTCGGGACGATGGTTTAAGCCTCCCGCCGCATTGAGCAAGATTCCGCCGATCGCCATCTCGGGACTATTGGCAATCAACATCAGCGCCAATATTGCCCCAATGGAATTACCGACAAAGATGGCAGGACGACCCACAAACTCTTGATGAAAATCCTTGAGCAGTTCTTCCCAAAGTTCTAGAGAATAATCTAGAGCAGGTTTTGCGGAAGCGCCAAATCCTAGTAAGTCAATCGCAAATACTTGATAACCTGCCTCCGACCACGCAGGAATATTTTTCTTCCAATGTCCGATTGATGCCCCAAAGCCATGAATGAGAACTAGCGGCGTACCAACGCCAGTTATCGAATATTCGATATTGTATCCACGCCATGTCCACTGTTGGCGGTTAGTTGGTGAGCTAGTCGAGTTTTGGGTTAACAGCACAGTGATTTTTTAATAATTTTAAAGATATTTTAAGCTATGAAAATCCCAAGTGGGTCAGTTCCTATGCAACTAACATATCGTAAGGGCAATTCATGAATTGCCCTTACATTGCCTCGCTTTGCGTAAGTCCTATAAAATATTATTCCTGAAGTTTTTAGACCTTGATCCCCAAAGATGATAAGCCAAACAGATATTTCCAATTTAAACGAGCAGCAGCCACAACTGCCGCCAAAGTTGCCCTTGCTCCAAATGTTTCGGGTTGGGTTATTTCAAATGGGCTTAGGAATTATGTCCCTGTTGATTGCGGGACTACTCAACCGTCTGATGATTAATGAGTTGGCGATCCCCGCGACTTTGGCGGCGGTATTTATTGCCATGCCGCTATTTGTGTCTCCTGCCCGCATTTGGTTTGGGCAAACTTCCGATGCCAAAACTATTTTTGGCACTCATCGCTCTGGCTATGTCTGGATTGGCGCGGTTATCTTTGCGATCGCCTCTTTTTTGACTGTCCAAGTGATGTGGCAACTAGGGCGCAGTGTCTATGAGGCCGGCTGGAATGGGATCACCTATGGCTGGGCGATCGCTTTAGCAGTCATGTTTGGGCTATATGGAATGTCGATCAGTTTAAGTTCCACTCCTTTTGCGGCGATGTTGGTGGATATTTCGGATGAAGAAGATCGCTCGAAGCTAGTGGGAATTGTCTGGTCGATGTTGATGGTAGGCATTGTCATCGGCGCGATCGCAGTTTCGCGACTGCTGCCCTGTACGACAGACCCTGTGAGCGGAGTTTCCGTTTTTGCCAATGGCGATCGCCTTGCTCAATTACAAAAAGCTATAAATTCTGTATTCATTATTATCCCCGCGGCGGTGGTGGGCATCACGGTTTTGGCGACCTATGGCATTGAGCAGAAGTATTCTCGTTACAAATTGCGGGTTGCTCAAAATCACATTCTCAATGGAACTACGACAACTGAAGAAAAACTAAGCCTCGGTAAAGCTTTGCGGGTTTTGACGGCGAGTAAGCAAACGGGCTTATTCTTCTCATTTTTGCTGATGATGACTATCGGTATATTTATGCAAGATGCAATTATGGAACCCTTTGGCGGTGCTGTATTTGGGATGAGCATTTGTGCAACTACTCAACTTAATGCTGCTTTTGGAATGGGGACTTTGATCGGACTGAGTTCCGCAGGATTTTTAGTTGTGCCACGCTTGGGCAAACAAGCTTCGACAAGGCTAGGCTGCTACATGGTGGCGGCTAGCTGCGCTTTATTGATCGTCGCGGGATGGAGCCAGAAAGTTGGGGTTTTACAAGCATCCCTTGCCCTATTTGGATTTGCATCAGGGATTACCACCTCAGGGGCTTTGAGCTTAATGCTAGACCTGACGGCGGCGGAAACCGCAGGGACATTTGTGGGAGCTTGGGGGTTGTCGCAAGCGATCGCTAGAGGCATGGCAACGGTTACAGGCGGTGTGGTGCTAGATATCGGCAAGGCGATTTTTAGCAATTCTGCATTTGCCTATAGTTTTGTTTTTGTCTGTGAAGCGGCGGTGATGATTTTTGCGGTGGTGCTATTGGGGCGAGTCAATGTCCAAGAGTTTCGCGCTGATGCGAGGCAAGCGATCGCTACAGTTTTTGCCAGCGAAATTGATTAGCGCAAAGCGCTTTTTTGATGGCGTGAGTTGCTAATGATCCCCCCGGCTCCCCTTTTTAAGGGAGGATCTAAACCTTAAAACGTAGCCAAACCGAATAATCAAATAGCGGCGCGATGCGCCGCTATTTGATTATTCGGTTTCGGCGGGATTACACCCTAATTATGGTAAGTTAAGGAACTGCAAACAACATTTTAGAGATATTTTTCGGCAACGAGCAAAACTCCAAGCTCCTCGAAATGTTGCCTTAGACATCCAAAACAAGCTTACTTAATATGGCAGACATTACAACCCAACAAATTCAAGAGCTACGCGCCAGAACTGGCGCAGGTATCAAAGACTGTAAAGCAGCTCTCGTTGATTCCGAAGGCGATTTTACAAAAGCAACCGAATATCTCCGACAAAAGGGGCTAGCCTCTGCTGTCAAAAAGGCAAGCCGCGCCGCCACTGAAGGCCTCGTCCATAGTTACATTCACTTTGGTAGCCGTATCGGTGTCCTCGTTGAAGTTAATTGCGAAACTGACTTTGTGGCTCGCCGCGAAGAACTCAAAGAACTAGCTGATAGTGTCGCTAAGCAAATTGCCGCTTGCCCTAACGTTGAATATGTGAGCGTTGCCGATATTCCGACTGAATTTGTCGAAAAAGAGAAGGAAATCGAAGCAGGTAAAGATGATCTGGCTAGCAAGCCCGCGGCAATTCGCGACAAGATCGTGCTTGGTCGCATCGAAAAGCGTCTGAAAGAGCTATGTTTACTCGATCAGCCTTACATCAAGGATCAAAGCATTACTGTTGATGAGTTAGTCAAGCAAACTGGCGCAAAGCTCAGCGAAAACGTAAAAGTTCGCCGCTTTGTCCGCTTTGTAGTCGGTGAAGAACTTACTTCAGAAGCAACTGAAGCTTAGTTAAAAGCCCTGTAAATACTTTAAAAGCGTTGCAAAGCAACACTTTTAAAGTATTTACAGGGCTTCGGTTTGAGCGCAAAGCACTGTAAAATTACAAATAGTTAAAAGTAAAATTTAAAAAGTCAGTTTTTGGCCTGCCAAAAGCTGACTTTTTGTTAAACCGTAAGAAACTTTATGACCGTGCTAGTTCGCATTGATCAAGATATTCGCAATACGCAACAGGCGATCGCCGATTTAATTAGCCGCATTGACAATATTCATTTGGCATATTCCGAGGCGATCGCCCGTGCCACGCAACAACAACTTTTATTAGCTGCCTTCAAATTTTGCACTCAAAAATGTCCTGATGCTTTTTTAGGGCTATCCCTTAGCGATCGCCAAAAGCTGCAAGCGGATCTTAGGGAAACTGTTAACACGTTGCAAGAGCAAATCCAGTCCAAATTAGAACAATGCGATCGCGATAGTCGCACTAATCAAGAAAATCTTGATCAATTATTGGGCAATCTCTTAGACGAAAGCACGCAGTCGATCAATCAGCTTTTTGTAAAGCATAAAATCTTGGCTGAGGGAAGCAGTCAAAATTTGCAAATGACGATTAGACTAGCGGAAATCGAGTTTACTGATCGCCATGTCATGTCCCATCGAGGCGAACTACGAGTTTTGTCAGCGCGGCTTGCCCATCTGCATAAGGAATTAGAAAAGAAATATCAGCAAAAGACGATCGCGGAAGCAGAAGCAGCTTGGCGCGCAATTTGGATGGAAGGATGACAAAAAATCGTGTGGTCTATCGGGAGTTTGGCGCACCTGATGAAGATGACCAAACTCAAAATGAAGTGGAGCTGCCGCCCCACCAGCAAAATGTGCGAATTCAAGTAACTCGCCGAGGTCGTGGCGGCAAAACTGTCACTGAAGTAACTGGCTTTCAAACCACCACGGAAGTTTTGGCTAAGCTGACTAAACAGCTAAAGAATCAATGTGGCGCGGGTGGCACAGCCAAAGAACAGGCGATCGAAATTCAAGGCGACTGTAGCCAAAAAATTTTACAGTTTCTAGTCGGCTTAGGATACAAAGCTAAAATAAGCGGCAAGTAAAGCCCAACAGCCAAGGCGCATTGCGCCCTAGCTTTTTGATGTATTATTTCTATGCACACTTTTTTTGTTAAACATACCAAATGTCTTTAAACAAAAGAATATTGTCTCTTCTTCCTTATAAATTTAGGCAATTATTAAAATTAGATACTCCTTATAGTCTGACTATTGAAGGAAGAAAAATAGTAATTCCTATCAATGTTCGGGACAGTATCTACAACCTTTACATAAGTAAATCATGGAAAACTGAAATAATTAGCTACTTCGTGAATAAATCGGGAATGTTTATCGATGTAGGTGCTAATTTAGGGCAAACGCTAATTGAATTTTGGCTCACTGACTCTGGGAATAACTATATTGGTTTTGAGCCAAATGAAGCCTGTACTAATTATCTTCAAGCACTAATTAAGAGCAATTCATTAGACGGATATAGAATTATACCCGTTGGTTTATTTAATGAAGATAAATCATTGCCTTTGTATGTTCAAAACAACTTACAGACAGATGCCTGTGCAACTCTAGTTGATGATCTGAGACCAGGCAGAAAATACGATGTCAACTCAATTCAATGTCGAAAATTTGACAATGTTCTCCCTGAACTAGATATCAACACTATCAGTCTAATTAAAATAGATGTCGAAGGATCAGAACTAGAAGTATTGCAAGGGATGTTGGCTACGGTGGAAAAATTCAAGCCGCCAATTCTTTGTGAAGTACTATTCACAGATAAAAAAGCTGATTTATTGTTCATGCGCGATCGCAATGAAATTTTAGTCAAACTACTTGATACATGGGATTATTCTATTTTTCAAATTATTAAAAATCGTAATGGTTCAACGGTTGTTGATTTAAAGAAAGTAACGTCGTTCTCAAGCGAATATTGGAGCCTGAGAAATAAGGATTTTTGCGATTACCTTTTTATTCCTAAAGAAAAAGAAGAATATTTACAGCTAATGTTGCGTCAGTAATTACAGCGCTTTGCGCTTACTCAAGACCTAAATAATTTTTTAAAAGGAGCGCGAAGCACTCCTTTTAAAAAATTATTCTTAGAGACTGTTTGAAAAGTCAGACAAAAGGTTTGCGTAGCAATGAATTCAGGGATTTTGCCTGTTTTGTCTAAATCCCTCAGTACGCAAGCATTCTAGAAAACTTTTCAAACAGTCTCTTACTATTCAAATCCTCAGTAGACTGTATACACATGACTCTAAAAATTGCTTTTCTAGGCTTGGGTGTGATGGGTGGGGCAATGTCCGCAAATCTCGTCAAACGCGGCTTTTCGGTAACGGGTTGGAATCGCACTAAAGATCGTCCAACCATCGCCGCATTTACCAGTGTGGGCGGGACTGTCGCCGATACCTTGAGCGAAGCGGTTAAGGATGCCGATGTTGTATTTTCCTGTTTGGGTGATGTCCCTGATGTAACCGAAGTTCTGATAGGAGAACAGGGAGCTTTAAATTTTGTGAAAGCTAATACTCTATTTGTGGATACCAGCACGATCGGCAGTGAGGCAGCTAAAGCGATCGCTAATGCCCTGATGCACGATGGCTTACGGTTTTTAGATGCGCCTGTATCAGGCGGGGACGTGGGAGCGCAAAACGGTACTTTGACCTTTATGGTGGGGGGAGAATATGCAGATTTGCAGGAATGTTTGCCTTTATTTGAAGCGATGGGAACTAACATCAAACATTGCGGCGCGATCAGTTCTGGTCAAGCGGTAAAGCTCTGTAACCAGAGCCTTGTCTCAATCTATATGCTAGCTCTCTGCGAGACGATGCAGATTGCCAAAAAAATGGGAGTTGACCCGCAATTGGTGGTTGATGTTTGTGGCAGTGGAGCGGCTGGTTCTTGGGCATTGACTAACTTGGGCATGAAGGTTGCCACTGGTGACTTTCAGGCTGGTTTTGCAATCAAGCATATGCTCAAGGATTTGCGATTAGTCAGCGAGATTTCTCAAAGTGGAAAGGGTGCTGAAAATTTACCTGCGATCGCCTTGGCAATGGAGAATTTTTTAAAGGTAAGCCAGTTGGATGAGGGGCAGGCTGCCGAACAAGGCACACAGGCAATGATTCGGGCTTACCTATAAAAGAGGCGGCGCAAAGCGCCGCCTCTTTTTCCGATTAATGGCGCGGCAAAGCCGCGCCATTAATCGGA
>MNZA01000247.1 GCA_001873375.1 Oscillatoriales cyanobacterium CG2_30_44_21 | reverse complement strand
CTAATCCCCATTCCTTCACTCCTCATCTTAAGTGCTAATGAAACGACGCTTGGTGGTGTTCTCAGCCTTGACATGGGCGTTCCTGTCCTTTCACTGAATCTTTTGCCGCATTCTTTGCATAAATAGTTTTGGATGGCTTTGCCGTCTTGATGGTGATGTTTGCCATTTTTGATGATCTTTTGACTATCGCAGTGGGGGCATTCCATAGCTTTATCCTTTACTCTGCCTCTATTTTCGCATATCACTAATTTACTGACCAGTGCCCACTTGTCTCAAGCTCAATTTCCGAAAACTTAATCTCAACTCTTTGATTAAGCGCACCAGCAATCTTTTGCAACATTGACAGCGAATGCCCATCATAATCAGCATCCTCAAGTCTAGCGATCGCTGATTGCTTCGTACCAATGCGATCAGCAAGTTCCTTTTGAGTCAATCCCCTTGCAGTTCTTGCCTCATAGATAAGTTGAGCCACCACAGCATTAAGCGAAGCTTCCCTCACTAAATCCTCAAGTTTAGGATCGTTGCCAGTCAAATTATCAATAATTTTGAGGGCATCACTAGTCTTAGCCATTGTCTAAATCCTCTTGACAAGTATGAACATTTGGATTCTCATCAAACTGACGCTTACGTTCAATCGCTTTTGAGTGTGAGAAAAATAGCATTTGTCTCAATGATTATCTTTTCAAGGTTGCAGTGGGAAATTTAAACATGAAGCGCAGGTTCGGCAAAGTCGAAGGGAAGTTCATTATTAATCGCCTGAATTTGTTGAGCTTCGTAGGTATTGACCTCGCCAATGTAAGGAACGAGAATCTGCTTAAGGCGATCGCGATAAAAGCGGTGCAAGCTGTAATTTGGCGTTGCAGGAAAGCCACGTCGCTTTTTGTGTTGTCCCCCTGCCCCTGGGTCAAAGCGTTTAATTCCCTGCGCGATCGCCCACTCGATTGGTTTGTAATAACAAGCATTGAAGTGTAAACAATCAATTTCCTGCACACAGCCCCAATAGCGCCCGAATAGTTGGTCGTCTTTGCGAATAGAGAATGACATTCCCACGGGCTGCGGATGATTTTCTACTTCACCTGCCACAAATACAAGGCGATCGCGAAAACTATGGGCGAGATTTTCAAAAAACTTGCGATTGAGATACTTGCTACCACCCCAAAATTTATTGCAATGATCGTTGTACAACTCGTACATATGGCCATAAAAATAATGGGGAATTTCTTCACCCGTATACACCCGCATTGTGATCCCTGTGCTTTCGACAGACTTGCGCTCTCGCTTAATGTTGCGGCGCTGATTGGCGTTGAAATTTTTTAAATAATCGTCAAAATCTGTAAATTCTTGATTTTCCCAGACATAGCTGTGGTGCATCCAAGTCGTAAATCCGCGCGACTCCAACTCATGCTTCCAACTAGGATCAACATACAGAAAGTTGCAGCCCGACATTTGATGGCGATCGCAAAGTCGATCTATTTCCGCAATTATTAAATCGTAAATCTTTGATAATTCCAAAGGGCGATCGCTTAGTTCAGGATGCACTAAAAAGCGATATCCCACCGCAGGTGTGAAGGGAGCCATTCCTAAGAGCTTGGGATAGTACTCAATGCCCAAGCGATAGGACAAATCCGCCCATTGGTGGTCAAACACAAATTCACCTTGACTATGCCCCTTAATGTATAGAGGTGCTGCTGCAACTAGCACATCGCCATCCCACACCAGTAAATGACTGGGTAACCATCCTTGCTGGGCGATCGCACAGCCTGAAGATTCCAGATTAGAGAGCCACTCCCATTCAAAAAAAGGAGTCACCAAGGGCTTCGCAAGTGTATTCCATGCCTCAGTCTTGACCTTGTTAACCGTATCCACCCAAGTCGTTGTATAACGGGAAGCTTGTTGCAGCATAGTAAAAGTCTTGGCTGTGTCTAAGTAAAGTAATTTGCATATAGCATAGCAAAGCCCAAGCAGTGAGTGGCGGCGCGATGCGCCGCCACTCACTGCTTGGGCTTTGGTTTTTAAATAAAGAAATGGCATAGCCATCTTTTTTCCCTTTAGGCTGTAATCAGAGAAGTTGGTAAATTTATGTAAACAAATAGTGTCGTGCGACACTATATGTACTAACCTACATATATGGCACAAGAGACAACGCAACTCAATCCAAACGCAGACCTAGCTTAAATATTGAAGTTCATTATTCAATAGAAAAGGAGGAAGCAAAAGAAGGAGTTAAACATCAAAGTCGAATTGATAATCGGATTGATACTTTGTTGCTCCCCGCGATTCTTCGACCTTTACGGGGCAGTGCTTATTCCAAAGGTCGTTACAGTATTGATGTCTTCAATAGCCTAATATTGTAGTTGAGGTCTTTTGTATTTCTTCTTATTAATTTACTTGAATTTGATTCAGGTGAAAAGTCGAAACGAGACAAACTTGCGTACTTAAATGTAAAGGCTAATGCGTAAAGTTAATCAATACCAAGCACATATCATGTAGGCCCTTAGTAAGATAGCCAATTGAATTATATAAAGACATGAGTCTAGCAGCCTTCTGCTAGACTCATTGAGTTTTTTGGGGGCTGATTGATTGACAAAAAGAAGATTAAAGTAGTAGATAGAGATTTTGAACAGTAAGGCGTAGCTTTACTGTTCAAAATCCCTATCTACTATTAACATTTTTAATTTATGAATGCCCTAGAATTTTTTCAAAAAAGTGCAGGTACATGGCGATCGCAACGCACTACCCATCATCTAGCCTTTCGCCGTGCCGAAAAAGGCGGCTCAGAAATTTTGGTCAATCCCCTTGAGGCAAATGATCCCAAGGTAATCGAGATCTGTCAGATGCATGAAATTGAGCCAACCACGGCGATCGGTGGAGCCTATGTCAAATGGGACGGCACAATGGCTTGGGACAAGGAAGATGATGAAAATCATTCAGGGGAAACGGTGTTTGCGCTTGTGCCAGATGATGAAACAGGTCGTCAAGGCAAACTGCTACGCGAACGTGGCTATGCGGAAGTAATGCCTGTAATTGGGCGCTATGAGATTGATGACGAAGAAGCGCTAGTGCTAATTACGGAATATCCTTCGATGAGTTCCTATGAGCGGTTTTGGTTTCCTGCGCCAAATGTGCGGATGCGGGCTAGTACTGTGAAGCGTTTTGGTGGCTTTAGTACGGCGACTTTTTGTACTGAGGAGTTAGTCACTGCTGAAAATGGCGGTGAGTCAGAAGTTGCCAGTAATGCAGAAACTAAACAACCTGCGATCGCCTCAATATTTGGCTGGTAAAAGAAAGAGCGCCGAGGCGCTCTTTCTTTTATCGGAATGGTGGCGCGTACATTAAGCCGCCATTTTTCCAAAGTTGATTTTGTCCGCGTGGCAACTTGAAACTGCTGTCTTTTCCTAGGTTGCGATCATAAATTTCGGCATAATTACCAACGTGCTTGACCACTCGCGCCACGAAATCGTTGGCAACTCCCATATCTCTACCCAAGCTGCCATCCACACCCAAAAAGCGGCGAATTTCGGCATTTTCACTCTTTAATTGCTCAGCTAAATTTGCCTTTGAGATATCTAAGTCCTCAGCCTCGATCGCCGCAAATACGATCCATTGGATAATGTCTGCCCACTTGGAGTCACCATCACCGACGGCTGGCGCAAGGGGTTCTTTGGAAATCACAAAATCTAAAACCACATGATTTTCAGGATCGCCAAGTCTGGTTTGGCGTACCACCAAAGCTGAGCGATCGGCGGTAATTGCTTGGCAGCGCCCCGACTGATAGGCGGCAAAGGTGGCATTGACATCTTCATAAACAACAGGCTTATAAGCAAGACTGAGCTTTCGCATCTGATCGGCGAGATTTTGTTCGGTTGTGGTTCCCGTTTGAGCGCAAATATCGGTATCTTTTAAATCGGTAATGGTTTTGATGTTGCTGTCTTTGCGAACCATTACCCCTTGACCGTCATAAAAAACGATGGGCATAAAAGCAAGCCTCGAAGCGGTATCTCGCCCAATAGTCCAAGTCGTATTGCGGCTCAAGACATCGATTTCCCCCGATTGCAAAGCGGTGAAACGTTCCTTGGCATTGAGGTTGCGAAACTGTACCGCTTCGGGATTGTCAAATAGCGCTGCGGCGATCGCCCGACAAATATCCACATCTAAGCCCGAATACTTGCCCTCTTTATTAACAAAGCTAAATCCAGGTAATTCGCCACTGACTCCACATACCAATTTGCCGCGATCAAGGACAGTTTTAAGTCGGTTAGCATTACCGATGGTTGATTGGTTTGGCTCAGGGATTGGCTCACAGGCTGCCAAAACCAATAGACAGGCGCAAATAGCCATACAAACTAGCAACGTAATCGGTCTGGTCACGATTCGCCGAAATCGAGATAAATATTGCATAGGAGTTTTCATTTGCGACTATCCTGCCAAGCATTTCCGATCCCTTGTAACACACCGCGCCCAATCAAGCCAAGCCCACGCCCAATGACATTGGTGAGTACATAGACAAAGCCACTGCCAATCAAGGCGATCGCGGATTTGAGTCGCGGTGCGATCGCATCTTGTAGCTCTAGAGCCAGAGTGACAGTAAGTTGTACGCCTTCGAGTTGTTGCAATTCTTGAGTGCGCGGTACATAAATGCTAGTTTGCTTAATTCCCGAATCAGTCAAACAGAATAAAACATGACGACTTTCAAAGATTAATTTCGGTTCAATCACATATTTTTCGAGACGATACTTCCAAGAAAGGTTATTGCGAAACTTCTCAATCTCACGGGTCGCCATCAGGTTGTAACGGTAAAAGCTTTGTTTGATTTCTTCAAAGTCACCAAAATTATTGAGCAAAGGCTGAATCACCGCATTAGCAATCTGCACAATCAAATTATCTAAAATTATTTCACCGCGTTGCATTGCCTCAACCGAGCCGATCGCCACTCTAGAGTTACTGACCGCTATCTCTGTCCCAAAGAGCAGATGTGAAAAAAGTTCATAAACTTGTGGGATTTTGTCGAGAAATTCGATTTTGGCGATCGCCTCATCTTTGAGTAATACTTCCATCACATTTATCTGCAAATTATCCCTGTCTCGCACAAAATAATATTTACCAAAAAAGTCCACAATTGTGGCTCGCCAAATATATCTCAGAACTTCTGATATCCTTGCTTCTAGTTGTGAAGGTTGAATTTGCGAAAATCTTAAATCGGTTAAACTCTGTTCTATTTGTCGCAAAGCAATATAGAGAAGTTCGCGCTTTTTCTCTTCTTTGAGAATATCGATTTCTAAAGGTGTTTTCGAGAAGTTGGCTAAATTGTTCTGTATCTTAGCGATCTCCCGATCCCACAGACTAGCTTGAATCGATAGAACATTAGTATTTGTTGCCACAGTTGTGATTGATGCGGTGGGTTGGCGATTGCTAATTTCGCTACCAACATAATCAGAGCTATTCGCGCCAATGTCTACGCGGCGATCGCCCCACATCTGCCCAATTAACCACCGCGCTGCCCGCAACTCCCGCGCCTGACCTTCCAAAACTACTTGATTTAAACGCCCTAGCATCTGCGGGTTTTCTAGGCTAGCTCTGACATTTTGCAATTGTTGATCGATGCGTTGGATACCTGAAATATAGAAGTTATGCTTAATTACATCCACAACCCTCACTGTTTGATTGGGAAGGTTGGCGGTTAAGCGCGGCGAAGGTTCTGGATAGCGATCGCCTGAATAGTTACTTAGATATAAATTGCCTCTGGCAACTTCCCTAATTGCGGTCAGCAATTCATCCGCAATCGTTCCCTTGAGACAATAGCCATGCACTCCAGCTTTTAAAGCGGCGGTAATAACTTTTGGAGATTGAGGAGAACTCAAGGCAAAAATTGCCAAATCAGGATATAACTGGCGTAATTGCTGACAAAAGTCTAGTCCTGTAAGGTTCTGCGTAGTTGAATTATTTGCTGGTTTCAGCAGTAAATCCGTGATTACTAGATTAATTCGTGGGTTAATATCTGGCGATCGCTCAGCTATTTGAGATTCTAAAAATAATAAAGCTGTTGCTGCCGCATCAAACTCGGCAACCACCTGTAAATCAGGGAACTGATCGAGCCAAGCTCGCATTCCCATCCGAAAAATGCGATCGCTGTCAACTAAAATAAGCCTAAACGACTCGTCGCTCATGTGCAGACTGTTGGGAAGTTTTGAACAATATATCCTAATAAGAACAAATATTATGAGTGGCAAAGCATACATCGTTGGCGCTGGAATTGGCGGAATTGAATATTTGACGCTCCGCGCTAGGGATGTGATTAGTGCTGCTGAAGTAATTATTTGTGATGATCTAGTCGATCGCGCCCTCCTCGATCTTGCGCCAATCAGCACCCATCGCATCATCGCAGGTAAACGCGGTGGACAAGCAAGTGTCAAGCAAACTGAAATTAATCAGATGTTAGTCACCCATTGCTTGGAAGGCAAACAAGTGGTGCGGCTCAAGAGTGGCGATCCTTGGATATTTGGGCGATCGCTACCTGAGATATTGGCGCTGCAAAATGCCAATTGTGAATGGGAGGTAATAGCAGGAATTTCTAGTGCGATCGCGGCTCCGATGCTGGCTGGTATCCCACTAACAGAAGTAGACACCAGTTCTTGTTTTGCGGTGATGACAGGACATGATCTAGACCGCTTACCTTGGCAAGCGATCGCCCAAATTCCCACCCTCGTAATTTTGATGGGAACAAATAACTTGGCGAAACTGATAGAAAAATTGCAAGCAGGCAAGTCGGCGGACACATTAATTGCGATTGTGCGTTGGTGTGGGCGAGTTGAGCAGCAAGTATGGACTGGAACCCTTGCGGATATTCAATTCCAGTTGCCAACAGGTTCCCTTTCGCCATCGGTAATCATCATTGGCGAAGTAGTTAAATTTCATCAAACACTCATGCAGGCTCCAAATGCGCTCAGTCATCAAAAGCCAAGCCAAGGCAAAACGATTTTAGTAACCAGAGCTAACGCCCAAGCAAGCCAATTTACAACCTTGCTAGCCAATCAAGGGGCGACCGTAATCGAGATGCCAACTTTGGAGATCAAGCCGCCCACCAGTTGGGAACTGCTTGATCAGGCGATCGCCAATTTATCTAGCTATGACTGGTTGATTTTGACCTCAGCCAATGCCGTTGACAGCTTTTTTAAACGCTTGCGAGAAGCTGGCAAAGACAGCCGCGCTTTGCATTCTCTGCAAGTTGCCGTAGTCGGACAGAAAACGGCGGAAACATTAGCAAATTTTGGAATTAAGCCCGACCTAGTACCCACTGATTTTATTGCTGATGCTTTAGTGGACGCTTTTATGGCGATTCCCGATTACAACCTGACTCATAAAAAAATGCTATTTCCGCGCGTGGAGTCTGGCGGACGGGAGATTTTAGTGGAGCAGTTGCAAAAACAAGGAGCGATAGTTGAGGCGATCGCCGCTTACGAATCAGGATGTCCTGATCGCATTGATCCTATAGCCTTAGCCGCAATTCAAAAGCAAAACATTGATGCGATCGCCTTCACAAGCTCCAAAACTGTGAAACATTTCTGTCAATTACTTAATCAAGTTGCTTCCGAAGAAATATGGCGATCGTGGATCGCTGATGTGCAGATTGCCTCCATTGGTCCTCAAACATCTAAAACTTGTCACGAACTTTTGGGGCGTGTTGATTGTGAAGCATTGGAATATACCTTAGACGGGCTAGCGGAGGCGATCGTCATAGCCGATCACCTCCGCTAAACCTCAATAAAAGCCCGCCTACGGCGGGCTTTTATTTACACAAGACTGCCATACCAGTCACGAATCAATCCATTTACAACCGCAGGACTCTCATCATGGGGACAATGTCCCGCCTTGATAAAATGCTCGGTCAGATTTGGATAGAACTCCTTAAACTTGGCACTTCTGGCACGGGAGTTCATCCAAGGATCGCCCTCACCCCAGATCATTAGAAGTGGACAAGTCATCGCCGCCAATAACTGATCCACTTTTTTACCTTGCGGCGTACTAAAAACAGATGCAAAAACCTGAACCGCACCCTGATCGCAGGAGGGACGATAAATCTCTTCCACCAATTGATCGGTCACTGCTGATTGATCCAGATAGACTTTTTTGAGCGTATTGCGAATCCGTGATTTGCGGCGGACAAAATTAAATAGCAATTGATTTGCCCAAGGCTTTTTTAAGAGTCCCTGTAAATTTTGTGAAATTGCCTTTTGGATTGGATTAACCTTTTTGGCTCCAAGGGGATTGGTATCGGTAAAAGGCCCCGCACTATTTAACAAAATCACCCCTGCTACTGATGTTCCATGATCCGATGCCACACATAGGGACGCATAGCCACCGAGGGAGTTACCTGCAATCACAGTTGGGCGCTGAATCTTTTCAGAAATGAAGGTGTAAAGTTGGTCACGCCAGAGATCGCCGCTATATTGCCATGCAGGTTTTTGCGATCGCCCGAAACCCAACAAATCGATCGCGTATACCTCAAATTCTTGACTAAGTTCAGAAATATTTTTACGCCAGTGATCAGTGGAAGCGCCAAAACCATGTACCAACAGCAAAGGTGGACGGTGCGGGTTATGCCCCGCCTTCACGAAGTAAATTTTTTGGTCACGCCATAGCCAATATTCACCAGCGATCGGCGCTGTATCAGTCAAAGTCGTTTGCATAAAATCAAGCACCCAAGTTGTCATATATCTTCATATATCCTAACCCCAGTCCAGAAATAGCGATGTGCGGCGAAAGCAAAGCGTCATAAAACCAAAAATGAATTTGCTGCGCTTGGCGCAGCAAATTCATTTTTGGTTTGGCTCAATAGGTGTTTCGGGGAGGTGAGTCAAAAGAAGAAATTGGTAATATTGTATGGAAATCTATAAGCGATGATCGCTATGCTGAGCATAAACTTAACACATTTAATCGATGACGCAAAATGCTACGAAACAGTGCGTCAAATGAGATGGATAACAGGAGTTTGCTGTCCAAAATGTAAAGGCTCAGAGGTAATAAAGCGAGGGAAAGATGAAACACAATCCGCTCGCCAGCGATACCAGTGTAAAACTTGCA
>MNZA01000233.1 GCA_001873375.1 Oscillatoriales cyanobacterium CG2_30_44_21 | reverse complement strand
CTTTGGGCGTGCTTTAATTTTACGAGGCATTGGTTAGCGTGACATACCCGACACTCATTTTGCAAACAAATAGAGTATGGGCTTCCTCTTTCATTTGCCGAAGCCTAGACTAAGCGATCCTAGTTTTGGTCTTACTCAGCATCCGCAGGTTTTACTCACCGAGTACTAACTGGCAAGATAGTTTCCTATCTTCGAGGCAGACTCCCTGTGTCCCAAGGAGTGAATATTATTTTTTTACTTTCACCCATCCATAAGCTCTTTTACGGCTTAGCGGGATATTGGATGCTCTTAGTGCAAAACTAATAGGTAGTGTCTAGCCTTTATACAACGGAAAGTTCGCCCACCACGGCTACTCTTTTCAACTCCGCTTAGTTCTATTTTGTCACGGATTCGAGAATCGCTCAATTTGTTTTCTGACTCACTTTCCCACAGCGTCACTCATCCTTGTGAACGGATAGAGTGCGGGACTTCCCGTTCGCGTAAGTTAAAAAGGATTTTAGAACCCGAAAAGCTGATGCGCCCGCGAAGCGGGCGCATCAGCTTTTCATAGATAAGTGGTGCGAAGCGCCGCCTATCTATTTTTTAGCAAGCTTCGGCTTCGAGGACACAGCGCAGAGTGGACAAGCCTTTTTTGAGTTGGCGGGAGACTGTCACCGCACTTACTCCCAACATTTTGGCAACCTCTCGTTGAGGCAAATCTTCGATAAATACAAATTCGACAATTTCTCTAGTACGTTGCTCTAAAACTGCGAGAGCTTGCTGCAAGCGAAACTTATCATCTTGCTGCAAATTGCTTCTAGGATCGGCAACCAAGTCACCAATCGAAGCCGAGTCTTCTTCTTCAGAACGGATTGGGGCATCGAGACTCAAAGGTGCGCGATTTTGACAGGCGAGCTTCGCTTCTTGCCAATCGCTGAGGGAAACTCCAAGTGCATTGGCAACTTCTTGGGCTGAGGGTTCTCTTTGCAACACATTGCGTAACTTTTGCATGACGCGCACTGATTGTTGTTGCAAGTCCATCCATCGGCGGGGGATGCGTAGAGATGAGTTTTTGTCGCGTAGATAATGTTGGATTTCGCCGCGAATGTAGCGCACGGCAAAGGAACTAAAAGCATAACCACGATTTAGCTCAAAGCGGTCAACTGCGCCAATTAAGCCTAGCGCCCCCACTTGCAGCAAGTCATCGTATAGCTCAGAATGGCAGTCTGCCCAGAAATGCACTTCTTTTTTGACTAATCCGATGTTGAGGCGGACAAGGCGATCGCGTAGATATTTTGAAGGGGCTTGACGGTACTGTTTGAGTAGTTCAAGGGTAGTGGTTTTGTCCTCGGTGGAGAACTCACGGGCTTTTCTAATTGTGAGTATCGCGGTGGTCATAGTTTTACCCTGAACTAATCAATTAGTAATAGATTAGTTGTTTAATAGGCGATCGGTCACCTCTCAGATTGTTAGGGGTTTTCAGGCTTTAAGAACATTCAATACCTAACAGTCTGTTAGGTACAGCGCTTTGCGCTCAAACCCAAGCCGAGAATAATTTTGAAAGCGTTGCTTTGCAACGCTTTCAAAATTATTCTTGTAGTTCGCTTGATCGGTAATTGCTAGAGTTCATATCATTCGGAAATTGAGGCTCAAGAATTTGCGCGATCGCGTAAGGACATTCCATCGGTAAATCCTGATAATCCAGAGGAGTCTCGCATACAACTAAGGCTAGGGCAAGTTCATAGGCTTCAATAACTGCCTGATCGAGATAAGACTTTAAACTAGGATTTTCTTGAATATGTAATTGGATCTGTTTGCGTTGTTCGCGGATTGTGGCTTTCCAACTTTTCCCCCGCAGTTCAGCTTGATAATCCCACTTCAGCAAATGTCCGATTAATATACCTAGGCGGTTGCGTAGTTCCTGTTTTTGTTGTTTACCCAAGGACTCGATTTCCTCCACCAAATTCTCAATATCCAACTCTTGCCAATTACCTAAACGCAATAGTTCTGATTGCGATTGTGTCCAAGCATAAAAATCTAGGTCGTACAAATTAGCTGGAGTAAGACTGCGATCGCTTATTTCATTTTGTGCAGAGTGAACCTCTAGTTGTAATTCGACCATCACTTACTCCTGTATAAATTACGAACAAGGGGCTTAAGCCCCTTGTCTTGATATTAGCTAAACTTTTGGTAACTGGTATTGAGAAATAATGCGTTTGGCAAACTCGGGGACATGGGCTTCGAGCTTTTTGGGATAATTGCGGCGGACATAGAGATAATTGCGGACAAAGTGAGAATCAATGGAAAATCTCCCATATTCCAAACCTTTTGGTCCAATCTTATTCACCACAAAGCTAATGATCCAAGCTAGCCAAATCGGTAATGTCACCGCTTGATCGTAAGCTCCAATCCCTTGCTGCACGGCGGCGCGGCGATCGCCACTAGAGATCACAGGCTGAGTCTGCAACTGATCTTTGATTACATCGAGCATTTCTTGACCAGTCTCGTTTCGCACCACGATCCACTGCCAGCCGAAAGTCGCACCCATATAGCCGACCACAATATCGGCGAGAGCGTTGGTGTAGTCAAAACAGGTCATGCAGGAAGGCGCAAATACATCTTTGAGTTCTTTGGTATTAAGTCCAAAGAAGGGAACTTGCTCAGTGGAACCATCGGAATGCTTGAAATGAACATTAAAGTCCTGCATAAATTCATAATGCACAACTGTCGATGGCGATCGGCTGGTGGTATCGAGAAATTTCTGTAATCCTTCTCGCGTCACGTTATCAGTGCAAGGTGTTCCCAAAACATAGAGCTTTTCTAAGCCCAGTTCCTTCTCAACAGTTCGCAAAGCTTGAATCTGGCAACCGACCCCGATCGCTAATAATCTCTTAATTCCTGAATGTTCAATCTGCTCTAAGACCGATAGATTTGGCGATAAAGTTGGTTTATTGACCCTTGCCGCCAAAATTTCTTCGCGAGTGCGGGCAATGATCGGCTGGGGGGTAAAGCGATCACCTGCGCTAGACTGCACACAGACCACACCTTCGACTAAACCTTTTTCGAGCATCGCGATCGCCATGCTCGACACAATCCCTGTCCATTGCGCTCCCTCAATAGGCTCAGTTTTACGAGCGGCGATCATTTCTTGATGCACGCCGAAATAGAGTTCTTGCTCGTTATCAAGATCACGCGATCGCCCGTGAGATTGGGTTTCTAACTCGTCAATATGTTGCGTGATGAAAGCGCAAGCGTCCTTGACGTAATGAATGTAGTAGGTGTCACAGAGTCCGCACTCGCTGCACAACTCTTTGGCGGGACGACGTTGGGTATCTGGTAGCGCCTTGGCTTTACGATGGGATGGAACAACCGACATTTTGCTGATTTTAACTATCTAAAGAACTAATCCGATCATACTGCTTTGCTACCCCAGAAATAGAGGTGCGGCGCGAAGCACCGCACCTCTATTTCTGGGGCTTTAATTTGTGCGTTGCGGCTTCGCCACGATGCACAAATCCCCGAAGATGAGTAGCTAATTCCAGAACTTGAGACTTAGCATTGTTTCAACTTCAGAACTAAATTGCCATGTCTCAGGAAAAGTAATGCAATCGTATTCGGTCTTTACAATTTCTAGGGCAGTGTCAAAGGACTCATCAAAGGATTGTAAGAAATGACGCTTTAGGCTGGGAGACTGTCTCAAAAGTCTCTTCAGCTTGTCGCGCTGGTTAATGATGGTGACTTCCCATCCTCTATAACAGTCAGGCATATCCACATAGCATCGTTTCAGAATATGCTCAATTAATCTAATGAGTCTACTCTCGATTTCACGCTTGTTACTGCCTGACAACCCCTCTAACTCATCTATTAAATTGTCAATATCTAAATTTTGAAAGTCTCCTGCTTTCAACTGAATGATCGACATTTCTAGCCATAAATCAAGATCGCGATCATACAAATTAGTTGGCGGTGCAATTGCTTGTGTCATTTGCTGTCCCTCTCTGTCGAGATGATTAATACAGCGCTTTGCGCTGACTTAAAAACCAGAGAAAGTTTTGAAAGCGACGCTTTCAAAACTTTCTCTGTACCCCTCAAAGCCTAAATAGGCTGTCACTCGCTTTTTTAAGGCTAATTGATAATGTACTTACCCCATTCGTCATGGTTGCCAGAACGTAAGTACTTGGTTACTTCAAAGTGCAAGCCACTGTGGGGACGGCGCGGCTGCTTGCGGAGGGGCATTGAGGCTTCTTTGGGAGTGCGGTTGCCTTTTTTGACATTGCAGCGGACACAGGCTGTGGTGATATTGTCCCAAGAGTCAACACCACCACGCGATCGCGGTAAAACGTGATCTAGGGTTAGGTCATCGCCCATGTGTCCACAATACTGGCAGGAATGAGAATCACGATGCAAAATATTGCGGCGGGTTAGGGGAATTTCTTTGTAAGGAATGCTGATGTATTGAAACATTCGGATCACGGTCGGCAGGGGCATCCCTGGGTAAATCATTTTACCGTTATGCTCGATCTGCTCGGCTTTGCCCTTTATAACCAATACAATAGCCCGCTGCCAATTAGTAATGTTCAGCGGTTCGTAGGATGCATTGAGTACAAGGACTTTTGCCATTACCTTCCGTAAGATTTATAGAAGATGCTAACACAGCTAACCGAAAATCTGCACAGATTTCCACCAAATATGGCGATCGCAATGGTTTAGCCTCGACAATATATTATTTCTTACAGCAATTGTCGATAATAACGAACCAAGGATAATTTTGAAAGCGTTGCGAAGCAACGCTTTCAAAATTATCCTTGGTTCGGGTTTGAGCGCAAAGCGCTGAAGCCAGCAAGCTTTTTGGTAATGAGCGATTTTGCCGCGCACCTAAGTTATCTACTGGGAAGGGACTATGACAATTATTGCAATTGACTTTGGAACTAGTAACACCGCGATCGCCATTTTAGAAAAGGAAGGCGATCTTCCCAAAACTTGGAAATTTGAGCATATTTCCCACGGCTTTGAGACAAAGGCGGGAGAAGCTTGGCTAGTGCCAAGTCTGGTGTATGTGACCGAACCTGAAGAGCAGGAGCAATTTTTGTTTGGGGAACAGGCGCGAGCTAGGTATCTACTACAAGATCAAGCATCAATCAAGTCTCATCGGCTATTTCAAGGATTTAAGCGGGATATTGTGGCTAACTTTCGCCCTCCTGCGCGGGAGATTGATGGAGAACGCTATGATGCTGAGGCGATCGCGGAAGTATTTTTGGCTGAGCTTTGGCAAAGGTTAGAATTACAAATAAGATTGCAAAATATTGAACCAACTCAATTAATCTTAACGGCTCCTGTGGGTGCGTTTGAGTCTTATCTCAATTGGTTTGAGAGTCTTGCCGAAAAGTTAAAACTTCCCAATTTTCAGATTATTGACGAGTCCACGGCGGCAGCTTTGGGATACGCAATTACTAGACCAAATGCTTTGGTTTTGGTGATTGACTTTGGCGGCGGCACACTGGATCTGAGTTTGGTGAGAACTGCACCGATCACCAATGACCTTCACAATCGCAAGATCACTAAAGCGGAAGCGATCGCTAAGTCCGACGCGTACATTGGCGGCATTGACATTGATCGTTGGATTGCTGAACATTTTTTGAGACAGTTGCAAAAATTGCATAGTGATCAAGCAAGCTGGCTCAGGCTTTTGGAAGTATCGGAACAAATCAAAATTAAATTATCTTTAGTTCCAGAAGTTGCGGAGATTTGGATTGATCAAGAAAGTAATATTCATAATCTTCAGCTTACGCAAATTCAATTAGCGGAACTTCTAGAACAGCATCAGATGATTGACCAATTGCGAGAGGCAATTGATGAAGTGTTGGCGATCGCTTTGCAGAGAGGGATTAGCAAGGCTGCCATTGAACAAGTTTTGTTAGTCGGCGGTAGCTGTCAGATTGTCGCCGTTCAGCAATTGATCATCGCTTACTTCGGTAAATCCAAGGTGAGTTTTAACAAGCCCTTTGAAGCGGTGGCGCATGGCGCTTTGGCGCTCGGACAGACGATCGCGGTGGAAGATTATTTAAGACATAGCTATGCGATCAAGCTTTGGGAACCTTATCTGCATCAATATTCTTTTTATACATTATTTGCCAAGGGAAGCAAGTATCCCTGTCAGCGTGCGGAGCCTGTGGTTTTACAAGCGGCGATCGCCAATCAAGAGGAAATCTGGCTAGACATCGGCGAAGTTGCGGATATTTCCCAAGCCGAAATTAATTATGACAGTACAGGGAAAATAACTAGCAGCCAATTATTAAAACAGTCGGACTTTCGTTCTTTAGCGATTAGTGATATCAATCAAGTTAATCAAGTCAATCATTTAAATGGACAATTACCAACGGAACAAATTTGTATGGCGCGGCTCAATCCTCTCGGACAGTTAGGAGTCGATCGCATTAGGATTGATTTTGAAGTTAATGAGCGGCGAGTGCTAATCGCGACTGTGGTTGACTTACAGAGCGATCGCACATTGATAAATCATCAGGCGATCGCTAAGTTGGAGTGAGACTAATGACGGCGCAAAGCGCTGTAATTAAAACCCAAAGCCAAGAAGTTCGTTCCGTCCGCTATGCGGACGGAACGAACTTCTTGGCTTTTAGGTTACTTATGTTGAGCTACTTCCTTCCCACCGAAGAAATAGACATATAAAACCAAGAAATATCGTTGCGGCGCGGAAGCGCCGCAACGTCTATTCTTTCACTGCGCAGCGAGTAAGTAGGATTGAATATGTACTAAAATTCAGTAAGACATTAGGCGATACTTAGGCTCAATCTATGGCGCATACCCGTTATAAAAGTTCACGCTTAATGATTGCAGTTCTACCAGACAAGTCTTCTGCATTTGAAGCTTATCGTTTGTTGCAATGTCATGGTATCTCGCCTGAGCATTTGGCTCTAGTGGGAAAGGGATATAGCAGCCCAGACAGCGTGGGTTTATTTAATCCAACTCACACTACATGGCGCTATGCTAAGCGGGGAATGCTGTGGTTAGGTCTGGTTAGCATGGCAGTGGGACTCATTCTCTGTGTGATTTTGGGGATCAAGTTGCCTAATCTAAATTGGTATCAGGCTGTCTTTACAATTACGGCGACATCTGGTCTCATTGGTATTGCGTTCGGCGGAATGATTGGCGCGATTTACGGATGGTTCTTTAAAAGTAGCTTGTCTATGTCTTGCCGTAGCTGCTTAGATCGCGGGCAGTATTTATTGATGTTAGAAGGTTCAGAAACTTTGACTCGTCGTGGGCGCGAAATTCTTGATGACTATACAGTTAAACCAAGTTAAGAAAGAACTTGGTTTTGATGACGCGGCAAAGCCGCGCCATCAAAACCAAATCGTTTGACTTGTATATTTATATTTTTTTATAGAAGAAATCTTAGTACAGGACAAAAAGTTGCAAAGATAGACAGGAAGGGGTTTTATAGAAGATAACTACAGCATCCGTAAAACCCCTATGGAAGAGATTAACCTATTCCGCGAAAAATTACAGCAACATCTGCCTTGGAATGCGGCAAGACTGTCTTTTGTGTCGATATTCTTGACCGCGCTAATGCGAGTAAAGACAGTAAACCTAGGGGAAATCGCCACAGGATTTAGCGGCAAAGCCAAAGTTGAATCGCACTACAAGAGATTACAGAGGTTTTTTCGAGACTTTGAGGT
>MNZA01000075.1 GCA_001873375.1 Oscillatoriales cyanobacterium CG2_30_44_21 | reverse complement strand
TGGTTTTAGGCGCGACAAGTCGCGTTTTATTTGATGTCGATCGCAAAATCAGCTTGGAAGCGATCGCTTGTCTCTGAGTAGACAAAAACTAAACCGCCCAATTTATTGATCACGCTTTGAATTTCTGGGGGGAGTGCATTTTCAGACTCAGCTTTTAACTCACTACCAGATGATTCGGGAAGATCCGATGACATAAATTCTGACAAATAGAACTGAGCGCCCTTAACCGCGATCGCTTTGGCATTTAGATAGAAGTAGCCAAAATTTGGTTGTGGCAGATCGGCAATGATCTCACGGAACATGGTTGAGCGCCCAAAGGATACTTTGGGCGAGGGAATGAACTCATTGGCAGTGGCGGAGCCTAGGGTCAGCAGCAGAGTTTGGCGATCGCGCCAACCATAGGCAAACACACTTTGAGTTTTACCTGATACTTGAGGATCGGCAAATTCAAAACTGGTCAGAGTTGTGGCTCCCACCTGACGCTTTTTGATTTGCAAATCCTGTTGAGATAAAAACTTGGCGATTTTCTCAAGTCCCAGATTGGCAGCTTCAGGCTTAGAAGTCCGAATCAAGACTCCCATCGCAAAGTCGCCGCCATCCTGTGCAAAGGGAGATGTGGCGCTGGGAAATGCAACGAGGGCATATTCGCCATCGATCCAAGAAATAATATCTTTCTCAATATCCAGATCGGCAACACCGCCAATAATGAAAGTGGTGGCAAGTTTTAACCCTTCCACAAAAACTTTATAGGAAGGCTGTACTTTAGACTCCTCAACAAACCATTGCCACTGGCGATTGAGGTTACGACTGCTGATTACGCCATAAACATTTTCAGGGAGGTAAGCCAATAGGCGATCGCGTGGCTCGGTATCTTTGGGCTGCGGTGGACGGACTTCGGAGAAGTAGCTGTTGCTTTGACTGCGAATGCCGTTGGGTGTTGCCCAAGTAAATAGATCAAAGCTGCTGTACTGGCTGAGGGTATATTTCAAGCCTTGGATATATTCAGCGCGATTAAATCCTGGGATGGGCGAGGATTCGGGAATGTCTTGGGCAACAAATTCTGCAATTTTACCAAGTTCTTTAAAGTCCCCATAAGCTGCAAGTACAGACTTACTCCAGAGAGGATTTTTAAGCGATCGCAAAAACAAGGGATTATCAGCAAGAGAATTTGTTTCAGGGGTATCGATTAACTGCTCAATCCCTTGGCGACTGGTGGCAATGAGGGCGAGTCCATTAGGTAGCTTGGCGATCGCAAATTTCTTAGGAATAAAACCTAGTTCCCTAATGGGCATTGGCGCATCTGCTTCGGGTACGTCATTTTGGTTTTCACCTAGATCCGCCTGTTCAGGTTCTGGATCTGGCAATTGCCACTCCAAAATTTTGACGCTTTGATAAAGGGTTTCCGTGGGTTTGGGCAAGCCGATGGTTTGTACCTTTGCTAAAAACTGGTCAAATTTTGGGCTGTCCGCCAATGGCGCGATCGCGACCGCACTTACTTCACTGCTTTCATTTAAAAATACCAATGTTAATTCTTGAGCGAGCCAAGGCTGAATGTCTTTGGCAAAGGAAATTGGTAAATCGCCACCAAAGAGTTCAATTAATTGGGCGATCACACCGATGGGATTAATTTGGGACATCCCTGCGATCGCTTGCCATGACTTGGGATCTAAATCAACCATCACCATTCCCATCGTATCTGTGGGGATCTGCTTGGCAATTTTTAAAGTGCGTTCCTTAAAGTTGTTAGAACTTTGGGGACTTACCGATTCAGACAGTAAGACTCTGGCGATCGCGTTAGGAAAGGATGGGGCAGATTCGGCGATCTTGTTTTCGGCGATCGCGGGAGTCGCAAACGCACTGAAAGTTAAAACAGCAGCCAGCAGATTCTTCATATTTACGACATCTTAGAAGTTAAAGATCAACAGTTGTGATAGCGCTTTGCGCTCAAACCCGAACCCATAAGACGAGTGGCGGCGCATCGCGCCGCCACTCGTCTTATGAGATTTAGTGGCGCACCGCGCCACTAATCAAGAGAAATCATTTTCTAAACTTTTGAGAGTGTTGCTTAGTAACACTCTCAAAAGTTTAGTTGATATTGCAGCTAGCTAGCTTAGCTAAAAATGCAGCATATTGAGCTTGAAATTCCTTCGCCTTGCTGTCCTTGGACTGATGCCAACTCGATAGCCATAATGGCGTTGGGAAATGTCCATCAGGGCTTTCCCCTGCATAGGTAGCACTTGTGGAAATCCAAGTGCCGTTTCTGCGCCAACCCACGCGATCGCTAAATACTTGCCAGCCTTTCATCGCCTTATCTTCTTCAATTACCGCACCAAAGATCTTACTGACTTCATCGGCTGATGAACCTTCCGCACCACTACCTACGGCAGCCTTGGTAACCTTAATTTCAGTTGACACATCAGCAGGGATTAACTGCAACAAACTCGGTGACACTTTAATCTGCTGTGCTTTTTGGGCAAGCACCTGTTCCTGAGCCTGTTTGATTTCTTTGATCAAAACTGGGGCAAGGACGCGAAACTGATTATTAGGGTTAGCTACTGCCGCCTTCACCGACTGAATCATTGATCCCCACTGCCCTAGCCCAAAGCGATCGCCCATATGCTGAAGCTGCACACAGATGGCTTCAAGATTTTGACGGCTGCGGGGACTATCGGGCTGCTTAAATAGCTCCAACATACTTCTCAACTTGAGCGGTACTTCCGACTGGAATACCTTCAGCATTTCCCTAGTGTCCACCTTCGCCTCAGAGGCTTTGCTGACCGCCACCACCGTCTTCACTTCAGTCGTATTTCCTGAGATTAAATTCTGAAGGTGGGCTTTGAGGTTAACAAAGATTTGATCGGAGCCTGCCATCACGCTATCGACCGCATCTTTGGTTAATCCGTAGGGACTTTGCAGATGTTCGACCAGCTCTTGTAACTTGTCAAAGGCTTGCAAAAATAAGGTTTGTAATTCTTGATCCACTTTTAAATTTTTACTTTCGCGCATAACTTTGAAGTAGTCCTCAAAATTATGGGAAACGTGCTGAATGCTCGTGAATCCCAGCATCGCTGCCCCACCTTTAATCGAGTGCGCGGCTCTAAAAATCTCATTTACCGCCTCAGAATCATCCATCAACGTGTCTAAATTGAGTAATCCTGATTCGATAGTTTGCAGATGCTCTTTTGCTTCTTCGATAAAGTAGCCAGTAATCTGCTTTTGCTTATCTTGATCCATGATGTTAAAGCCTTTAATTTTTGAAGTTTATAAACTTTTATAGTCGCGGCGATCAGCACAGACGTGATGATACGCCACAGGTTCTGTCCCATTAACCCAATATTGAAGACATATAAACTTGATTTTGGGAGCTAAATCCATAGCGTCCTTGGCTATATTGCTGCCATAGGCTATTGATTAGTTGCAGGTCATCGCAAGATATTTGTTTAATATCTTCAGCCGACAGCACCGATCCTGTGTTTTTGTGAGCAGCTTGGCACATTAAGTTCCAAGTTTCTTGGTTTGCCTCTTGCCACTTAGCATTTGACAGCAAACCTTTCAGCTTGGTGTAGTCGAGCCCTGTGGGAGATGTCACGGCGGGCGGGACTGTTTCTACGACATTTCTGGCGATCGCCGTTTGTGCGGCTCGGCGAAATCGCAAGGTCATTGACCCACCACCTTGACCATCGCCTAGTAGCACCACCTCACCCGCTTCAGTTAGCTTGACTGCAATTTCTATCTCATCAAGAGATAGACCATTGTCATGGCTTTGAGAATTTTCCGCAGCGATTTGCTGCACAAAACTGGCAATTTTGTGAATGTTGTCTCTAACCTTGGCGGAGTTAATCGATTTGATCGACTCACCATGGGCGCGATCGCCACTTTTTGCTGCAAATTCAATTAGTATTTCTTCGCTATCCATGACATCCTTTCTTGGGCTACTTGCTATAACTATATTCTTGATAGCGGGGCAAAGCCGCACCATCACAAAAATCGGTTCCTGTGACTAAATTTTATGGGGAAATTGCCTCAGAACTGTGTCTGTCTGCTTCCTTACTCAAATTATTGTCTAGTTCATGGCTCTTGTCATTAGCATTATTGCTAGAAGTGATGATCGCGGCGGACTTAATGGCGGTCATCCTTGCTGCGATCGCCCTCTTGGTCAGAGCCGTATTGTAGGCAGTTGTAATCGCTAGGCGATCGACCATGCCAATCACTCGTTTCGGTTGATGGCGATCAACCACAGGCATTTGCCGTAAATCGCGAGTTGCCATTCGCTTGAGAGCTTCGGCAAGGGACTCATCGGCAAAGGTACAGATGACTTCACGGGTACAAATATTCTGCACCGTCATATCTTCGAGAGGTATAGCACTGGCGGGAGCAGAGATCAACCTCTTAATGTCTTGCGTGGTGAGAATGCCCTGTAAATGGTTAACATCATCAAAAATTAAGGCGCTGTGATGATAGCCACTGGTAATGAATTGGGCGGCTTGCATCAAGGGCATCGTGTACTTAATCGAAGCAGGATTGAGGGTCATCACTTCGGCGATCTTGATTTTTTCTAAAACTTCAATATCCGCAGGCAAATCCGACCATTGCATAATCATCCGATTTGCCTTAGAAGTATCAGTCTGGTCAAGCACCCAAGCACATAGCCCCACCGCCGCCATCAAGGGCAACACAATCCGATAGTCGCGGGTCATCTCAAATAGCAATAACACAGATGTAAGGGGAGCGCGGACTGTACCCGCTAAGACTGCTGCCATGCCCACCAAGGCATAGGCAGGTGAAGCAGCGATCGGCACGGAGTCAGGTAAAAAGCTAGCGATCGCCTGACCATAGAGACTGCCCAAAACTGCGCCCAAAAAAATCGAAGGTGCAAAAATCCCGCCCACAAAACCGCTAGCCGAACTAATAGCTGTTAGTAATAATTTGATAACTAGCAAAACTGTCAATAAAGGAATAGTAAAAGGCGTATCTTGCAAAATTGATTCGACCGTTTCATAGCCAATCCCGATCGCCTCTGGGAAGGTCAAAGCCACCACGCCCACACAAAAGCCCCCCATTAATAGCTTCACAGGGATAGGCAAGTTAGCCATAAACGGCGCAATTCGCCACTGCCCCGCAAAAAACTTGTTCGCTTGCGCGATCGCTTTTGTAAAAAGCAATGCCACTACACTAGCCAGCACCCCCAAACCCAAGTAAAGCGGCAATTCCCAATAGCTCCGCACCTCATAAACGGGCAAACTAAAGGCAGGGCGCTCCCCCAGACTGATCTGGGAAACTAGAGCCGAAATCACCGAGGCGATTACCACCACGCTGACATCGGAGTTAGGGCTAGATTTGTTAGTACGGTAAGAATCGCGTAGCAGCACTTCCAAAGCAAAAAACACCCCTGCGATCGGCGCATTAAACCCTGCCGCCAGCCCTGCCGCCCCACCTGCGCCAATGAGCAGCCGAATCCTTTCACTGGAAAATTGCAACATTTGCCCCAACAATGACCCAATGTTACTGCCCAAGTCCACACTTGGGCCTTCGGGTCCTAAGGACGCACCAGAGCCAAGGGAAAGCGCGGCGGCGATTGTTTTGAGAGGAACTTGCACATAGGGCAGTTGTCCCACATCGCGAGAAATGGTGGCAGAGCTTCCTGAACTTAGCTCTTCGACCTTTTTTAGTCTATATTTCACCACGCTGACAACTAGCGCCCCCAACAGAGGAATGAGGATAATTGCCCAAGTCGCCTTGGCGGCGAGTAAAGATTCTAATTTATGCCAATAAAACTCTTCAGTAAAGGCAATTAACTTGCGAAACAGCGTCACACAAGTGCCACTGATCAAGCCCACAGCGATCGCGGATACAAGCATAACCGTCTCTGCTGAAGGCTGAAGACGGTTTAATAAAGTCACCAGTAAGCGAGAAAGCGACATGGTGGAAAACTCGCGGCGAGGATTGATTATTCAGGTTAAGCTTGACTCTCATATCAAACAAAGAAATGGCTACGCCATTTCTTTGTTTGAAAAACCATACTGGTTTTGGTATTACGACTCCATAATTATTAACGCGGCGCTTCGCGCCGTATTAAGTAGCTAGGCATAAGTGACCTTAAAACCTAGAAAGCTGTGCCGCCCGCGCAGCGGGCGGCACAGCTTCTGGTTTTAAGTTTTAATTATGCCTAGCTACTTAATAATCATGGACAGGGTGGCTCTATTCATCATCTAGCTCAAATTCATCTTCAATCTCCTCATCAGACATTGCTTCAGAATTATCTTCAAGATCAAAACTAATATCCCCTTGCAGTTGGCGATCGCTCTCAGACATAGATTGTTGCGGTGGAACCGCCACTAGATCAATCTGCTGTCGGTAATAGTCCACGCCTTTGACCTGTACTTTGACGCGATCGCCCAAACAATACTGACGACCACTGCGACGACCAACCAGAAGTGTCGAAGCTCTAGCGCGTCCCTTGCCATTGATCAACGGAAATTCGTACCAGTCATCTTTAAGAGAACTGACATGAACCAGCCCTTCGACTAGTAGCGCCTCAATTTCCACAAAAAATCCATAGGACTGCACGCTAGTGATCACGCCATAAAAACTCTCGCCTGTGTGCGATCGCATAAACTCCGCCTTTCGCAGCCCATCAAGATCAGAAATAGAGCGATGATACAAAGCATCCGCTTGATTTAGCTTAGGTACAACCGCTTCTAGATCCTCAACCAACTGACGCTCAGTTTCAGGGGGCAGCACGCTCCAATTTACCTGTCCATGGGCGCTAGAGCTACGCAAATTTACGCCATCCTTGATCCTGATACTACGGCGATCGCGCCCCTCCTCAAAAACAGTATGCAAAATCCGTTGAACTAACAAATCGCCGTAATGATTTTGAGGAAATACACCATGCACATAGGGCTGCTCAATTAGTCCTAAACCAAAATGCAAAGCAGGAGTCAATACATACTCATTGGTTCTAAACATCGACAGCAGCAAATACTTGAGAATATCTTGAGTTGTTTCCTGCTCAAGCTGACTCACCTGCTCCAAGATGCCATGAACATCGGCAACTTGCACCTGTTCAGGATTTTCCAACTGAGTCGTTATTCCCATACTCTCAAGGAGCTTGCTCCAGTCCTCTACTTTCCCTTGGTCGGGCGCAACTTGACGCAAATAAACAGAAGGAACTGCCAAAGACTGCAAGTGGGAGGCGATCGCCATATTCGCCAAAATCATCACCTCAGTGACTGCCCCCGATATCGGCAAAGTCACAGGAACTACCGTTAGCCCGCGCACGCCCTCATCCGCTTCCTGTGAAGGAGTCTGAGGCAATACTAAGCGAATCGCATTGGAGCGCTCTTGAAGTAGCGTCCCCACCTTCGCCATCAGGTGAACTAACTCCTCAACTTCAGTATCAATCTCTTGGCTAGGCGCATCTTCATCGACCGTATCCTTGCCATCTAAAATCTGCTGCGCTCTTTGGTAGCTGAGGTTGGCGCGTACCAAAATCGCCGATGGCTGAATCTCAAAAGACAATAAATTGCCTTCATGATCCAACTTAATCTGCACTGACATAGTTAAATACTCAGGCTGATTAAATACATTCATTTCAGGCAGCATCGGCAAAACCGTATCGCCCAAAAAGAACGATCGCAATCGCTTCCGAGCTTCCAAATCCAAAGGAGATCCCGCACTTACATAGGTCGCTACATCAGGAATATGCACACCCAAGTCCCAGCCAGATTCTGAAGCCACTATCGAAATAGCCGCCGCATTGCCAACTCTTGCTGTCACAGTCTTTCGCAAGTCTAAGCGATGCTTGAGGTCAGCTTTTCGCACCCCCCTTGGCAAGCTCGCGGCAGCAGTCAAAGCCTTGGCACTAAACCGACGCGGTAAATTATGCTTGCAACAGACCAGATCGATATCATTAGTTGACTCCGCATCATCTCCTAAAATTTGTAAAATTCGCCCCAAAGGTAAATGGTTGCCCAACGAAAACCGCACCATTTCCAAATGTACCAACTTGCCAAGAGCCGCACTCAGATCAGGAGTTTCGTCATCGGGGACTAGCTCCACCTCAAATAAAAGGCGATCGTCAAGCGGTACAGCGCGATAGCTGTCCTCAACTAATTTGACCGTCGATAATAAAGTGGGGTTAGAGCGCTCCAAAATCAGCCTAACTTCACCCTCAGGCGATCGCCGCCGCACACCATCTTTAGTAACTCTCACCAATACGCGATCGCCATTCCAAGCATTACTCAGACGACTTTCTCTAACGTAAATATCTTCCGCACCCTCAGAGTCTTGAATCGCAAAGCAAAACCCCTTACTCGAACAACGCAGCCGTCCTTCGATCAGCCCCTCTTCTTGAATGCGGCGGTATTTTCCTTTATCTTTTTCCAGAATGCCAATTTTTTCAAGCGCATCAAGGGCAACTTGGAGGCGACGAACACTTTTGTTGTCGTCGCTAATCCCCAATTTCTTTTCGATCGCCTTAGGCGTAACTAGCTTGTCATCGGAGAAGTTTTCTAATAGCTGGGTAATCGAGAATTCCATGAGGCGAAGGTTGAGCGATTGTTTAAGGTGAGTAGTTTTGTACCGTAACACTCTGCAATATTACAGTTGCGGGAAAACATGATGTCAAAACTCAACAAGCTCATAGCTAAGGGTGCTGCAATTTGGTAAAGAATCGATTTTGTGTGGCGCGACGAAGCCGCACCTTCAAAAATCTGTTCCTTGTTTTACGTCGTAGCCCTAAATACATAGTTAACCTTGAAAATCATTGCTCTCTGCGAGGTCATTGCTTCACTTATGGCTCAATAACATGACCTAACAGTTGCTATGCGTAACATTTTCAATTTGCTTGCGAATTTGTAGAGTCAATTTGCATGATGTTCCCCTACGCACAATATTTTAGCCTAATTGAGTCAGCAGTCACGCTCAATCATAGATTTCAAGAAGATGTTGCTACTTTTGAAGCTTATTGCAGCGGCGCGGAAAACCAAACCCACGAATACCAAATAGAGAAATGGCTACGCCATTTCTCTATCTAAAACCCAAGAAACGAGTGGCGGCGCTTCGCGCCGCCACTCG
>MNZA01000225.1 GCA_001873375.1 Oscillatoriales cyanobacterium CG2_30_44_21 | reverse complement strand
GTGTTGGAGTGGGTGTGGGTGTGGGTGTGGGTGTGGGTGTGGGTGTTGGGCAAGCAGGAGGGTTTTTAATGTTGTCATCGTTGTTATCAAACTGAGTTCCTGTTGCAGTACAATCTGGAGTCTGATTATTATTCCGAATACGACCAAATCTTATTCGTGCTTTACCGTAAGTAGCTTGAGGTCCCCTGACGTTATCAAGGCGAATCTCAAAACTCTCAGTATTTGACTCATCATTACTATCGCGGACTACTAGCACAGTCACAGGTTTGATAGTCGGGTCTGTGGCTGTGTCAATAGGTCCTGTCCAAGTCAACACAGTACAGTAGCGATCGGCTTGACAGGTGGCTGTTTCAGGGTTCTCAGCTTCTAGACTATTTGAGCCAATTCGGAGGCGAGGGTATGGGTCGCCATTGGCTGCAACAGGAATACTGGAGGCGATAGTGCCAGTACCTGAAGTGACAGCACGCGTGGTGGCATCCAGCGTCTGAATATTAACAACATTAGGTACGGTCATCGCTAGAGCAGTCGATGGGTTAACGATGCGATTGAGATAGTCGGCTTTAGTTGCGGAAACAGTAGCATCGTCACCGAGGGATGGGAACTTAGAAAATACAGTGTCACGGAACTTGCCAGTAAGTGGTGCAGGAAGAGGGAAATTATTTGTGCCAATATCTCCAGGCTTAGCTAAACTACTTGGCAAGAGCGTAACTCTGACGCGGATCGACTGTCCCGCGGCGAGGGTGTCTCGGTCAGAGCCTTCGATTCTCACATTAAAGTTAAATCTTCGGTAAACAGCGTTGTTAGTACTCCGATTCCTATTAGTAGGGTTGTCAGGAGGGCTATTACTGGCTTTACCGCTGTCATTGTCATTACTATTAGTTACGCTACCTACAGTGGTCGTGGTCGTTACCCCGTTATCATCACCTGTACCCCAAACAACTGCGGGAAGGTCGTCTGACCCAAGTTGGGTTTCTAGTGCGCCTACAGCTATACCACTAGGTCCTTGGTTCTGGTCGCGTCTGCGTCCTTCCACTCGATCAAGGTTTTGTTTGTTATCACCTTCAAATGTGACTCTAATACCGCGCTCAGGACATGGCACTGTGCCGTAACTGTTATTTTTTTGGCTACTAGCAATTTCAAAGGGAGTTTCGCGATCGCCCATTACCTGCGGATAGGTGAAGCCCTTTGTTGCATCAGCTCCTTTATTAACACCGATCGGGATCGGCCAAACCACAGGAGGACTTCCTGTACAACTACCCGCAAAAATCAGCTGTTGGTTGCCGTCTTTGTAAATGTCATCAAAACGTAAGAATGATAAACGTCTCGCATATCGAGAGTCCTCAATACTAATAAATCTAGGTGCGTCTGAGTTAGTGCTGATCGTGCCATTGGCATTAAAGCTCGGCAGAGTGGTTGTCCCCGCTCCCTCCTTTACCCAGTCCGAGAAAGTACATTCACCAACAGGAACCTTGCGACAAATCTCCATGCCATACTCAGGGAAATTGATGCGGCGTTGGATCGGCGTAACCCCATTGGCATTGTAACTAGCCAAGTTGCCATTGTTAGGAGGGTTGCTAGCTGGCGATGCGGGCCAGAAGTTGTTGTCAGGTACAGTCGCCCCGTCAGAGTTGCGCCGTTGCAACCAAGGATAGCTCGTCACAAAGTTATTGTTAAAGAATCCCGAACGGCGACGATCCAATACATAGCTGCTGTCCTTAATCGGATCTTTCGCATTGCGAGCAGGATTTAGCTGCGATTGCCAGTTAATGCTTGTCGAAGTATTGGCGTTGTTGCGAAGGTCAAAGTCGCCATCGGTGCGATAGCCATCGCGGAAATTGGAAGATAGCACCGTCACCGAGTCGGCTAGTACGGTCGCAGGTCGCCACTCATCACCGCGTGTACATGGAGTAGTTGGGTCGGGGCGACAGGCAAAGTTAGGATCTAACCTGTCAGCCTCGCTAACATTGGCATGGCGGCGATAAAAGTTACTCCAAATGTTAGCTGGGTCGGTAATATCCTCAATCAAAAGTTGGGTAAATTCCTGTCTAGTGTGCCTATTAAAGCTCGGAATTGCTGGTATCAATACCGTTGCATCTACGCTAGTAGATGGGTCAACCTGAGCCTTGATGTAAACAGGCAAGTTGGACACCATCGCCAAGCCCTTTTCACCGCGTGTTGCATCAGTTACAGGATAAGCAGAATAGGTCGTATTGGATACTGCTACCGTTCCATTGACATCGGGCAAATTAGCCTCAGTCAGGTCACTGCGCCAGAGGCGATAGCCGTTGATCAGTCGGATGCTGCTAGGCTTGCGAGTCGGATCAAGCAAGAAGTCAGTGGAGCTAAGATTTTTGCGCTTAGTATCATCAGTTAAGATCGGATCTTTGGTAACAGGATCTTTGTCAAAGTAACTAAGGTCTTCGAGGGCATCTTCACGAGTCGCATAGATAAGTCCACTGTATGGCAATAGATAGTCAGTGGCTAGCCCTGTAATGCTGCCGTCAGCAGCGACTACTACAGCATTGTTGCCGCCAGAAATCTTAGAACCACGCAGACGATCCATGTCAATGTCGGTCGCCCGAATTTCTAGAGGCTGACGTTGTTCTAGCTCTAGGTCATAAATGTCAGCACGATTTTTGACGGCGATCGCTAGTCCCTGTTTTCCATCATCGCTAGTGGAACGCTCCTCATTACCGACCGCGCCTTCTGTTAGCGACTCGTTGCGGTTGAGGGACTTGACTTCGCGTCCATCTAAAAAGGAACTCTCACGGAAAGTACCGTGGGGAAGCTGCACTGCTGAGAGAGCAGGATTGCCTGCTACTGCCGCAGGGGTGATCGTGGCACTGGTATTACTGGTATTGGCAAGGGTGAGAGTGCCATCAAGGATCTGTAAGGCGCAGAGGTTGGAGTCGAGGGTGGACTGCTGTGGCAGTGTCAAGGGAGCCGAGGGCGTGGTGATCAGTTTCTCGATTACTTCGCGCAATGGTCCATTTACAAATCTGCCATTGGGGAAGATCAAGTTAGCCTGATAGGCAAGGCGATCTTTTAAGGTTACGGCTGTATTGGTGGGGTCATTGGCATTGGCATTAAAGCCACTAAATAATTTGTCAGTCGGGTTATTGATGCTAATGCCACCAAAGCTAAAGCCAGTTGCCGTTGTGCCAACGCGATAGACTAAGCCATTGTTAGAGCGTCCCTTAGGTCCAGGATTCCAAGGCGCAGTGGGAAAATTTTTGGCAGTATCCGAGGTCGATGGATCGTAGTAGCTGCTGACACAGGCGATCGGCGTTTGATAGTTTGTCGCCGCCCCAATGGGGTTAAAAGCATCATATTTATAGTGATAGATCGCCGAAGCCCGCATCTGCAAGTCACCCTTGCGATTGTCTCCAGCACTGCCTGTCATCGGCATCGAGTCTTGCCAAACGACAAAGTTTTTGCTGCCATCATCGACACAACCCGCAGTCGTGCAGCTCTTCTGTGCAAACTTAGACTCGTCAACAGCCGTAATCGGGTTGTCAATTGCTTTGCCATTCCAGAGAGGCATACTCGACTCATTTGCAAGAGTATTAGGATCATCCACAAACCCAGTGCGGAATCGGGGTAAAAATGTCTGGCTAGGCAGGCGGCTGTAAATACCCGCATTGGTGACGACTCGCAAGCCGCCAACGCGTGGTGATAATTCAGTAACTAGGGGCTTGGTGGTATCAGCAAGATCGGATACCGCAGGATCGAGAGATGCCGATAGCTCCCAGAAGCCGCCGCGATCAGTTACACCAAGACTGCTGAGGGTGATTGAGCGTGTATTTCGATAGCGATCGCCTGTTCCGCCGTCCCAAGTGATGTTGCCTGAGGTTCTAGAGATTTCGTTGCGTTCGCGATCGCCAACAAATTCCAATTGATTGGAAATGTCATTTTTCTTTAGCCATTTCGAGGGCAATCCATTCCCAACTAGTATGCGATCGCCCAGTTCCACTTCATTTGTATTGATCACTGAGTCAGGGTCAGTAGCCTTTAAGCTGAGCTTACTGCCTGTGGTGAGCAGTGTCAGCGCCCCATCAGGAGATGCAGCAGATCCCGTAATAGTACCTTTGCCATCAAAATTATTCACAGATCCAAAGGCGAGATCGGTAGCAAGTTGCCCAAACCCAGGATTAGTAAAAGCTGGGAATATCCAATCTACTGGTGGCGCTAGCTCATCAGGCTCGCCCGCCACAGGAATGCGCGTTAGGAGAGTAGAAGTATTTGGATTGAAAATTTCTTTAGGTGTATTGGTGGAAGGAATCTGAAAAGAATCTCCAAAAGAAACCTGTCCAAAGGGAACGCGGCGGGTTCTCTCTCCAAAATAGGTGGTAAAAGCTTGTCTCCGAGCGGTGGTAACTTCAGATGCTGAAGTCAATGCTTCGTCTTTAATGCGCTTAACTAGATCGTCTTGAACAGAAGTTGGATCTTTAGTGGCTTTATTCGCATAAGTGAGGTTATCGACACTAAAGTTTGCAGGTATTGGCGATGGAACCGATACAGGTCCATTTATGCGGATCGCCTCATCCACCAAAGCTGCAATACGATTATTGTAAGCAAAGTCATTGAGAGCAACGCGAGAGCTAAGGTCAGTTACACTTTTGTTATCGCTGCCAATAACTCTCCGCCCAGGGGGATTAGTGGCATCAGGATCAAACGGAGGAACTCCAGGACCCGCTCCAAAGAATAGATCTACATTGACGTTATCCTTATTTGTTAAGGAACTTGTAACCGCATCACCATCAACTACTTGCCCTGCAACAACAATCTCACTATTCTCCTTTTTGTAATAGCAAGAACCAAATTGATCGGCAATAGTTGTTGATTGAGCAGGATTGTCTGGATTTCCACCAGAGCTACTAACTTGATAAAATGTAATTGGTCTTTTTGAACCAGCCGCAACCATCAGGCTGCCTGCGGTATAGACTCTTCCATTGAGTCGGAAGGTTGCGGTATCGACTAATTCCAAATCTCCTTCAAAGAAGACAGCATTATTATTCTGAGGCGATCTGGCGCGGTCTTGTTGAAGCTCCAGAGCGCTGATGGAGGTAACACCGTTAAAAACCTCATAAGACGCAGCAGCAGAACCTGTAGGGAAGCTGTCACTTGAAGTGATCGGCACAGTCACCGAATAAACAAAAAATGATTTGCGAAGGCGATTTCCTGATAATGTCCAGCCGCCATCACTCGCTACATTAGCGCCGCTACTAGCCTGCGTACAAGTACCCGCTAGCGTGGTCTCATCCATTGGCAAGGCTCGAGACTCAATGGGAAGTACAGGACGAGCTGTTGCGTCTTTTGGACGAGCGCGTAAGAGAATACTGTAGATGCCATAGGAATCGAACTTACCATTGTTGTCAGTGTCAATGGGGAACTTCCATGCTGTCGATACATATTCTTTATTTTCAATATTGCCGTCTATCTTGATTTTGGTGTTGTCAGCATCAAAGTTGTAGGCTAGCTGTAAGCGTGTTTCATCTGGAAAAGTATACTTACCACTGTCGCTAGTAATTACGGAGTCTAATACTTCTTCAGGTGGGGTGGTACGCGGTAATTTGTCATCATTTAACAGCGCATCGATCTTGATCCGAGCGCGATCAATAATCGGGGTTGCCGAGCTTTTAAATACTTGCTCTTGTCTAGCATTGGCGGCTGTCTGCGCCCGTTCTGATGAGCGCGACACCGTAGTTATCACCGACAATGTCACCACCAAGGTTACGAGAGCCACGGTGGGCAGTACAAAACCTGCCGCGTTGCCTTTACGCTGACCCTTTGTTCCATTGAGAAGCTGCCGCACAAATTTCCGACTGAGCCGAATGGGACTACCAATTTTATTCAGCCATTTTCTTAATTTGGCGATAAATTCGGCAAAGAAACGATTAATCTTGCGGCTTTGCTTAGAATCAGACATAACACTTTTACCAACCTGACTGCAATATACTACCCACGCCAGTGGCAAAAATAACAACAAGTATTACAAAAGCCAAATAAATGATGAGGCAGCGCTCCGCGCTGCCCCCAAAATATTAAAAGGCTGGCATAGCCAGCCTTTTAATATTTTGGGGGGATTTAAGCGATCGCTGATCCATCGATCACATCTTGCCAGCGACCATTGCCCACAGCCCTGATCGCCTCACGCAACTGAATGTCGCCCGTGTAGATAGCTTTACCAACGATCGCCCCTGAAACTCCCACAGACTCAAGAGCTAGAAGACTTAGTAAGTCGGTAATGGAGCTAACGCCGCCCGAAGCAATTACTGGCACATCCACATTTTCGGCAAGCTGGCGCAGTGCTTCGACATTAGGTCCCTGCATTGTGCCATCGCGATGAATATCTGTGTAAATAATCCCTGCAATGCCCACAGAGGTCATCCGCCTTGCGAGATCCACAGCCATTACTTCGGAAGTGGTCAGCCAACCGCGAGTGGCAACTTTGCCATCACGGGCATCGATCCCGATCATGATTTGTTCAGGAAATTCGGCGCAAATATCGGCGATCAACTGGGAATTTTCTACTGCCGCTGTCCCCAAAATGACGCGACTCACCCCAGAATTTAATACAGAGACAATGCTTTCGCGATCGCGCAATCCGCCGCCCATCTGCACTCGCATCGGAATTGAACGGGCGATCGCCTCGATTACTTTCAAGTTTTGCGGCTTGCCTTGCTTAGCTCCATCTAAATCAACAACGTGTAAGTATTTAGCGCCTTGGCTATACCAGCGTTGGGCAACCTCAACAGGGTCATCTCCAAATACCTCCGACTGTTGATAATCCCCCTGATAGAGCCTAACGCAGCGTCCATCTAAAATATCAATTGCGGGAATTACATCCATATTTTTTACCTACGATCCCAGGATTCTAATTTTAACTAGATTTCGCGATCGCGGTATAGTACAAAACAAGTAAAAACAATTTAATCATCAATGATCAAAACGGTCAGATCCAGCCTATTAAGGCTTTGATGAGTCCAGAGAAAATTTTAAAAGCGGCGCTTTTAAAATTTTCTCTGGGTTTTAAGTTATCGCAAAGCGCTGTATGCGATCGCCTACAACACCGATTAGAAAACTAAGATACTTTTGAAGTCATTCCAATGTTACAAATCGATAAATAGCTCGGCTTAATTAAAACCAAGAAGGTGGTTCCGCCCGCGTAG
>MNZA01000194.1 GCA_001873375.1 Oscillatoriales cyanobacterium CG2_30_44_21 | reverse complement strand
AATTTTATAGCGGGAAGGGAGCAAACATAAGTAACCTCTGGTTTTGGGTTTCAATTATTCTGAATCCCATACCATTACAGTACATTTTTAAACAAATCTGCCTTGCATCCTCGGAATATCCTCGTTCGCTATAGAAAGAATTCAACAAATTGACGTTTGCATTGCTTACATTGGTAGCATTGCTTCCCGTATCTATGTCCGTTTTTTACTACTTTTTCTCCGTTGCAGTTTGGGCATTGCATAATCAGTGTTGAAATACTCCAGCACTGATTATGCAATATTATTTTCTGCGTTGTCATTATGAATATATGCAACGCCGCTTTTTTTGAAGTGTTGATCGCCATTACCGTGAATCCTGATTTCAAGGTGATCGCGATTTAGCGATTAGATGTACAATTAGATGTACAGATGAAATTTAAAACAATGCTGTCCAATATTCCTATTACTGAAGCAAGACATGAGCTAACCTCATTACCTGAAAAGCTGACCCAGCAAGGCGGTACACTTGCGATTACCCGCAGAGGTAAGCCCGTCCTAGCGGTGATGACATGGCAACATTACGAAGCAATACTCGAAACCTTGGAAATACTTGGTGACGCGAACCTCGTGGCTAACTTGCGTCAAGGGATTACCGAAGCGAAATCAGAACAAGGATTAGATTGGGAATCAGCTAAACGAGAATTGGATTTGTAATGTATCGCATCGTCATTCAGCCTACGGCTTTAAAATTATTAAAGGAAATCAGCGATCGCCGTATCCGTCAAAAGCTTGGCGATTGCATCGATAAGCTCAAAGAATCTCCCGAAATGCAAGGCAAACCATTACTCGGTGAACTAGATGGTTATTACAGTGTGCGCGCAGTCGGACAAAGATATCGCATCATTTACGCGATCGAGCAAGCTCAAATCACTGTGATGATTGTAGCTTTGGGAATTCGGAAAGATGGCAGTAAACAGGATGTATATGCTCTTGCAAAAAAGCTATTGAGATTAGGACTTCTAGACGAGCCAGATGATGATTAAAATACAGAGTTAGAGAATAGAACTTTGGATATTCTGAAAAGGCGATCGCTATTATCGTGAGGCTTGATTTCTAGACGATCGCTGTTCAGAAGCCTACACTTTTTGAAATAAACAACCTTCAATAGTTAACCCAGGACCAAACGCCAGCGCAATTCCATTCTCAAGACTAGATTTGGAATTGGTAGTCTGTGCTGATTGATGTCTATCTAACAGCTTCTTTAACACAAATAAAATTGTTGGCGAACTCATATTTCCATACTGACGTAAAACTTCGTAGGAGTCAGCAACTAAACCATCTGCTAGGTTAAATGATGATTGAATCTGATCCACAATTTTCCTTCCCCCAGGATGGATCGCCCAAAAGTCAAGATCCTTTTGCGTAAGTTGGTGACTCGCTAACAAGCTTTGCAAATAAGCAGGCAAATATGCCGCAACAACCTCAGGAACTTGAGGCGATAGCCCCATCAAAAAACCTGTGTCGCCAATTCTCCAATCCATCAAAGCTTGAGTATCTTTAATCAATAAACTACTTCCATCTATGTAAGCAAGTTTTCCTTCTGCTTCCGAAAAAGACTTTGCTTCCAAAATTGCCGCCGCCGCACCGTCGCTAAAAATAGCATTAATAATCGTATTCTCTAAGGTGTTATCCATCTGGAAGTGCAATGAACATAATTCTACGCAAACTAGTAAAACCTTAGCTTGGCGATCGCTTTGGCAAATGGCATGGGCAGTCTTTAAGCCATTAAAAGCGGCGTGACAACCCATAAATCCGATCATTGTCCGTGAAACTGTATCGGCAAGCCCTAATTTTTTGATTAGGTCAATATCTAATCCTGGAGCGGAAAAGCCTGTGCAACTGACAGTAACAAGATGAGTAATCAGACGAGGATCTAATTTTGCATCGGTGATTACTTGCTGAGATGCTTGGAAGGCTAGCTTTGGCGCGTAATTAGCATAGATCTGATTGCGGTTAAAAGTAGTGGGCTGAGGCAAAAGATTCCAGTTTGGGGGATAGAGTTCAAATCTCTCTAAATCGCATCCATAGTCAGCGATACAGCTATAGCGATAATCAATACCTGAATGGGTATAAATTGAAGGAATTCTTTTTTTGATAGCTGATGATAAACTTTCAATTTTGAGCATGAAATCTGCTGCTTCCGTCTGAGTAAGCCTATTGGGGGGATTAGCAGTAGCGATCGCTTCCAAAACTGTATACATTAAATTAAATTGCCTGAAAATCAAGATGAACTACTTTCAATCTACATCGCTTTGTCTTGAATTGTGTTTTAAGTGTTCCATAATTTAATAAGGGCAATCAGAAACTAATTTTTGATGGCGCAGCTTCGCTGCGCCATCAAAAAATTTGCGAAGTAGTCCTAAGCGCTGTGTCATATAGCTATAGAGGCTTTCCCAATGGACGACATTACCCAAAATCATGAGATGTAATCGATTAAGTAAACCAAATCAAACAAATGAAAATCGTTGCTTCGCAACGATCTTCACTTGTTTGATTTAGAATTTTAGTAAATCAAGTCGGACTTACGCAAAGCCAAGCATTGTAAGGGCAATTCATGGCTTTGCGTAAGTCCGATCAGCGTAACTTCGCCCGTATAGCGGGCAAAATTATGCTGATCTATATAAATATTGTTTGATTCTGGGATGCTGACTTCTCAGCTGCGTTGGCAACCGCGATAGAATGCAATACATTTTCAGGGTGGTTATATAGTGGCGTTCCCTCAAATAAATGGGACATCACATTTTCTGTATCTTTCTTAAATAGTCCCCTAGTTGAACCCGCATCTAGCTCTAGTTCGAGATTTTCAGAAACCAATCTTCCTTTGTCACCGTTAAATAGAATTGCGCCATGACTGCCCTGTACTTCCATTACTCGCTCAGGAATCCAGAAGTTCTCACCTTTGCTATAACTTACATCTGCAAGGACTCCATTCTCAAATTGCAATTGAGCGTTGCAAACACAGGAAGTAAAATGATGCGGTAAGCGATCACCCATATAACTTAGCTGACAGGTGACAGCCTTAACTCTACCAAAAAGGACAATGATCCGATTGAGGCGGGACACGGCGGCTGTGAGGGGAAATCCAAATAGGTCAGGTTTATATGTCCATTTGTCGGGAACTGGGCTTTGAGGACTTTTGGTGGAATATCTGGCATAAAATGGCACGCCAATCTTCGCTATATGTTTTGTTACCGTTTGATGCACACCGCTCAAAAGTTCGATATGTTCCACATGAAGCATTAATTTCTGCTTTGCTGCGAGTTCAATTAGTTGTTGTGCTTCCGTCAAGCTAAAAGCCAGCGGATATTCGACAATAACGTGCTTGCCTGATCGCAGTGCTTGTCCCACGACGGCAGCATGATCGCGATTGACATTACAAACTATTACTAGGTCGATATCGTCACGGACGACTAGCTCTGACCAATATTGATGCAGATTTGGGATGTTAAATTCTTGAGCGATCGCCTGTGCTTTTTCGAGAGTGCCAGCGATCGCTTTTACCTCAGTTCTTGGATCTTGGCTGAATAGCTCGGCGCGGAGCCTAGCCACAAAGCCAGAGCCAACGATTCCCACTCGCAAAGGTTGATTAAAGGTTGCGTAACTGCTCATAGTTTTTTAAGTAATTAACAGAATTTTAAGGTCAGAGCGGCGCTTCGCGCCGCTCTGACCTTGTGTAATTTAGCGATTTATAAAAGTTGTGCCATCTTTGGCGATCACTAGGCACTTAGTCACAGATTTAATTTCCATTAATTGCCATGCTTGCTGCATCGCCGTTGCCACATTGTTAATTTTGTCGGTGGGAGCCAAGGCTAACAGGGTGGGTCCCGCGCCACTGATCACCATGCCATAGGCTCCCGCCGCGATCGCCGCCGTTTGCACATTTTCCATCCCAACGATCAAGCTTTGGCGATAGGGTTGGTGCAGTCGATCTTGTAGCCCTGCCCTAAGCCAGCTAGCTTTGCCTGATTGAATGCCATGAGTCAGCAAAGCTAAGTGGGAGGCGTTAAAAATGGCATCTCCCATCGATACTTGCTTGGGCAGAACTTGCCGCGCCTTTGCCGTGGATAGTTCAAACTCAGGAATCGCTACTGCGATCGCAATCGCATCATGCCATTGCAAATCACAAAACTCCCAACCGCCGTTTTGATTGGAAGCCATTAGTTGACAACCACCCAACACCGCAGGAGCGACATTGTCAGGATGCCCTTCCATCGCGATCGCCAAATCTAGCAACTGCATCCGATCCAATGGCGAACCCGCCAGTAAGTTTGCGCCAAAGATACCGCCGACAATCGCTGTTGCCGAACTACCTAGTCCCCGTGATAGCGGAATCGCCGTATCCGTATGCAAGGCGATCGGCGGAATGGGTCGATCAATATGTTGATAAAGCTTAACTATGCCTTGATAGACCAGATTTGTTTCATCGCGCTCAACTTGCCCCGCGCCCTCACCCGTTGCCGTAATCGTCAACCGCTCAGCGATCGTAAATTCAAAGCGACTATACAAAGACAAAGCTGCCCCAAGGCAGTCAAACCCAGGACCTAAATTGCCTGTGGTAGCGGGAACGGAGACTTCAAAAATGGTCATAGATTGAAAATGCTTGATTAGTTACAGCAATTATCGATCAAAGGAACCAAGAAAAAATTTAAAAACGTTGCAAAGCAACGTCTTTAAATTTTTTTCTTGGTTTAAGTTTGAGCGCGAAGCGCTATCACAAATCATCCCAGATCCAAAATACGAGTGGCGGCGCTTTGCGCCGCCACTCGTATTTTGGGTTTGAGAGCAAAGCGCTGTAAAGCTGTACGACAGCTAAGAAACTGAACTTTAACTGTCTTATCTATGCAAAATATATAGATTTAATGTTCAAACTCGCTTGAATAGAGGGTAAGATTGTGATAACTAACAAACCTTAAACTTGAATTTCTGATCAGAAATTTTGCTATCACTCTTCGCTCAATCTGGTGATTAGCATTGCGGAGCTTAGCGCCGTAATGCTAATGCTTAGGTGAGAGGGACATAAGTACTTTAAAGTTTTAGCATCGTTAAATACGAAATACATCTGTATTTCGCCCGTGCAATCGGGATCAGCAGCATAGAGGATTGATAGTGGCACATCCCAAAACTTTTCGGATAGATCGCGGCATTGGTCAGTATGACTTCAATGACTATTATGCTGTGCTGGGCTTGCCGCTTACAGCCGAGGCTTCGATTGTCAGAAAGAGATATCTGGCGATCGCCAAATGTTTGCATCCTGATGTCCATGGCAGATCTTCGGAAGACAAGCAAGTTGCAACATTATATTTATCAAAGTTGGTTAACCCTGCTTACGATGTGTTGTCTCAGGAGAGAGAGCGTACCGAATATTCGGCAATCTTAAAGCTGCTCGGCAAGCGTTTAATGAAGCGCAATCATAAATTTTCTCCCCATTCAGAATTGGCGAAGCAGTACCTCCTATCTCAAGACATGAACTATGAGCAAACTATTAAAGAAGTGGCTCAGGCTCAATATCATGACCTTGAGCAAGCCCTAGAAAATATTTGCCTCCTCAGCGAACTCAATCTGGTTCATATATTGCTGCAAGAGGGCTATCGTCCTCCCGCTAGTGAATTATCCAGAAGTGCCGATGATACTCTCATCATAATTAACAATAATTCAGCCAGTTCTTTTACAAATTCTTCCAATCTATCTAATGACACAGTAGCCAACAGCAAGCCCAATGTCGTTGCTAAAGGCAGTTATCAAATGCGAAGTGAGTCGCAAGCACCATTACGCAATGGAAATCAAAACAACAGCTTTAATCCCAAAAGCCAGAGTTCAACTCGAGGTGCTGGTGGCGCAACGGGTGAGTCTATCGAGAAGTACATTCTGCAAGCAGAGATTTACATCGGTCAGCAGCTATGGGCTTCAGCGTTAAAAGAATTGCGGATTGCGATCCAGCTCAATTGCAACCATAGCAAATGCCACGCCTTGCTCGGTTATGTATACCTAAATCAAAAATTAGCTGGCATGGCAAAGGTTAGCTTTCAGCAAGCGCTCAAGCTCAATCCCGAAGAACCTTTAGCCCTAAAATACCTTAGTCAAGTTAATGGCACTTCATCTAGCAAGGATGCCCAAACCAAACCCAAGAATGAAAAAGAGAAAAAAGGCGGATTTTTTGGCTGGCTCGGTGGCGGTTAATGGTGGTTATGTCTCAGCAAGAAATGAAACAGGCGATCGCCCAAAAAGCGATCGCCCTAGGTTTTAGTAAAGTTGGCATCACTAAAGCCAAATCGGGGATCGAAGCGGCGCGGATGCAATCTTGGCTAGACTTGGGATATCAAGCCGACATGGACTGGATGACTAACCCCAAACGTCAGGATATTACGGAAGTGATGGCTGGGGTGAAGTCGGTAATTTGTGTGGCGCTAAATTACTACACGCCGCACCAACATTCCGATGATCCCCAAATTGGCAAAACATCCCGCTATGGATGGGGACGCGACTACCACAAAGTTTTGAGCAAAAAGTTAAAAGCGCTCTCCCATTGGTTAATTGAATTTGGCAATCAAAATGGCGAAGCGGTTCAAACTCGATACTATGTGGACACAGGACCAATCGCCGAAAAAGCCTTTGCCCAAAGAGCAGGAATTGGCTGGATCGGTAAACACAGCAATGTTATTAGCCGCGAATATGGATCGTGGCTATTTTTAGGCGAAGTTTTGACTAATCTCGATCTGGAACCCGACCAGCCCCACACCGATCATTGTGGAACCTGTACTCGTTGTCTGGAAGCCTGTCCCACTGGCGCGATCGCTAGTCCCTATGTGGTTGATGCCAATCGCTGTATCGCCTTTCACACCATCGAAAATAAAGCCGCGCAACTTCCTGATGCGATCGCCACTAATCTCCAAAACTGGGTGGCAGGTTGCGACATTTGCCAAGATGTATGTCCTTGGAATCAACGATTTGCCCAAGAAACCCCAGAGCCAGATTTTCAACCCTTTCCCCAAAATATTGATCCAAACCTGAGCGACCTTGCAAATATGTCAGACACAGAATGGGATCAGAGATTTATCGGCTCCGCGCTAAGAAGAATCAAACGCGATCGCTGGCAAAGGAACGCTCGCTTGGCGCTAAAACCAAAAACATGAGTAGCAGCGCTTCGCGCTGCTACTCATGTTTTTGGTTTTCAAATAGAGAAATGGCGAAGCCATTTCTCTATTTGGTATAAACTAAATGGCTTAACATAATTAAAACCAAAAACCAGAGGTCGTTCCGCCCGCTACGCGGGCGGAACGACCTTCTT
>MNZA01000227.1 GCA_001873375.1 Oscillatoriales cyanobacterium CG2_30_44_21 | reverse complement strand
GCCACAAAGAGGGTCGCAGGGCAAAGCCCCGCAACGGGTTTTATATTTTAATTTGTGGCGGGTTTGAAAACAAATTGCTGTAAAATATAAAATAGATCCTCTAGATCCTCCGCAAAAAAATATGATTGCAGCCAGAGAAAACTTTCCTAAATTCACTCACCAAGAATACTTTGCTTGGGAAGAAAAGCAGCTATACAAGCATGAATATATCGAAGGACAAGTCTATGCCATGAGTGGCGGTAGTGTTAATAATGCGCGTATTGCCATTCGATTTATTGCCATATTTAATTCTCATTTAGGTACTGGCAATTGTATCATCGGGAACTCAGATCTGCGGGTTAAAAGCGCAATATCTCAAAACTACACTTACCCCGATGTCAGCGTCACCTGTGACGATCGCGACAAAATTACCACTCAATACATTACCTATCCATCCCTAATTGTTGAAGTTCTGTCGCCCAGCACCGAATCCTACGATCGCGGCGGCAAGTTCCGATTATATCGGCATAACCCTGTATTAATAGATTATTTACTAGTTAGTTCCACCAGTACCGAAATCGACCTCTATCACAAAAATGATAATGGAGAATGGATCATCAGTAACTATCAAGAAGGTGACATAATCGAATTAAAAAGCATCAATATTACCTTCGAGATCGCCCAAATCTATCAAGGACTGACACTGACAAATGATCCTCAAGTTAGCCAAGAGATTTGAACATTGAGGCGATTGGGATTTTGGTAGAAAGTTGAAAGATAGTCGTGCAAATGCTCAACCTTTACGGTCGTTTTGGGATTTGGATTTGGTTGTACAAGGGGCGATCGCTTTGAAATTCTTGAAATATTGCCTCACGCTATCCGCTTGTTTGTCAGCGATCGCTACTCCCAAAAATCAACATTTAAGATTGTGTCAATATCGCGCCCGAATTGCCATGTATCAGGGAATTGGTAGCCCTGTTTGCCATATTCATTTTTTACTTCACGCAAGGCAAGGCGAAAAGCAATATCAAAAGCGCCATCCCACATCGTTTTTAAGCTTGGTGAGTCTATTAGCGCTAATTCGATACCTGTACGTTGGTTTCTGATGGTGCGCTCCCAGCCGTTAAATTCTTGAGGCATACCAACATAGATACGTTTCAGTAGATGTTCTAGTAAGGTTGTTAGTCGGCTCCTAATCTCCTTTTTGTCTGACTTACCCAAACTCTCGATCTCCTCTATTAAATTTTCAAAGTCCACATGGTCAAAGTCCCTAGCCTTGAGCTTAGCTACGGTGTCTTGAGTCCATAGCAAAAAGTCAGACTCATACAAGGATTTACGGGTGATTGCTTGAGTCATTTATTTTGCTCCTTTGGTATTGTTGTGATCGCCCAGATTGCCTTCACACTTGGCAGTATTGACAGCTTGAGTTAGTAATCTCGAGGGAATTAGTTTAGGCTCAATATCAATCATATCCCGCGATCGCTTGGTGATAATTTGTAAGACTGCTCTTTGAGTTCTTGTAACAACATGAACGCTACCTCAAATCTATACTGCAAATATTTTAGTGGGGAGTTGAGAGATAGTCGCGCAAATGATTAACCCCTAAGGTTATTTTGGGGGTTGGGTTTGGTTGTAAAAAGAGGCGATCGCATTTTATAGAATTTCCCAAAAATCGATATTTACTATGTCATTACAGCGCTTTGCACTTAATTAAAACCCAGAAATATTTTTGAGAGCGGCGCTTCGCGCCGCTCTCAAAAATATTTCTGTACTACTCAAAGCCTCAATAGGCTGTAATATCGAGACTAAATTTCCAGTTGTTTGGGAAATCTACATTTTTATAACCTTGATTTTTTCTTACGGTACGCAAAGCAAGAGCAAAAGCTTCTTCAAACAATTCATCACTGTTTACATAGTTTTTCAGGCTAGGCGACTGACTCAAAATGCCGATTATTTCAAAGCGAGTACGATCAACAGTGATTTCCCGTCCTGCATAATCATACGCGCTTTTAACATAGCAACGTTTGAGTAAATGTTCGAGCAGTGTCGATCGCCTTCTTCTTGACTCGCGCCGATCTCTCCCTGCCAAACCTTCTAGCTCCTCTATCAGATTTTCAATATCAAGATTCTCTAAATTGCCATTTTTTAACTGTGCGATCGCCGCTTCTAACCACAGATTCAGATCTTGGTCGTAAAGTGATATTTTTTCTGTAATTGTTTGAGTCATTAGAGATTCTCCCGCGATCACCTAGCCTGAATCATTTTAGTCTGGATGTTAAATGTAGGCGATCGTCAATTTCTCATTATTCTTTGAGGGCAGAGCATTCCCGCCACCATTTATAAATTTTCAGATCCCCTCGAATTGGGAATGCTCTGCCCTAAACCTTCAACATTTATCCAAAACCTCTAACCGCAGGGAAAATTTATCGATTATAGCCAAGAGGGTTGAGCATTGGCAGATCGAGATTTTGGTGAGGAGATAGTCTCACAAACACTCAACTCCTACGGTTATTTTAGAATTGGATTGGGTTGTAAGTAGCTCAACATAATTAACCTAAAAACAAAGAACGTTGTGCCGCTCCCGCAGCGGGCGGCACAGCTTTTGGTTTTAAGTTTTAATTATGATGGGCTACTTATTCCAAGACTTGAAAGATAAAACTAACCTTATCTCCTTTACCTAAGGAAATGCGATCGCCTGCTCTAAGCTTATGACGATTTCCCGCAGATAAAGGTTGGTTATTAATATAAGTTCCATTAGAACTTCCCGTATCTTCAAAATAGAAGGAACCGCCCTCAGTGCGGATATCAGCATGGATGCGCGAGACAATATCAGAGTCAGAAAAGCCAGATACATCAATATCAGGAGGAATCACAGTATTGGGCTTACCAATATGCACAACTGTTAAATGGGCGGGAATCTCAATGTTTAGATTAGTTTGCACATGGAGCAATGAGGCGGCAAACTGCTGTAGCTGAGTCTTAGCATTGATTGGAGCTGCCTTTTCATTGCTCGGCGCAGGTTCAGCGATATTGTTGACAGGAGTATTTAAAGTCGCTTCCCCAACTTCTTCTGCAAAAGCCAACTCAATGTCAGTAAATTTAGGAATGGTGGGAGATTCGGAGATAGAGTTGACAACTATTCCTGAATCATCACTAGATGTCTCGTTGGGTAAAGTGTTTGACATGGCATTAGAGGTTGTATGAATAAGAGGATGTTCGATAGGTGCAGTTTGGGAAGGAGTAACTTGAGAAGGTGAGTTATTACTTACAGATTCGCCCAATGTATCTGGTTCATCATCGGTTGCCTTGCTGAGATTAAACCCACAGTGACCGCAAAATTTAGCATCGGAGCGAACATCTGATTGGCAACTGGGACATTGCATAGTCTTAAATATCGGCAATGCTGTGAAGCAAGCTTCGCAGTTTACGGCTCCATCAGGATTAGCATGAGCGCAACTAGGGCAATTGATCATAACAACAAATTAGGAGCAGTTGGACAAATGTTCTTAATCTCAGCGGACGGCAAAATCTATACAGTTTTTTGCGATTTTGATTAGTCCAAAATGACTTTTGACTAGCGCCAGAAAGAGCGTACTTCAAAAGTCTTTCTGGATTTACTGTAGTACAGTTTTTGACGCAATTCTTGTTTTTTTGCGTTCCGCCTCACTTAGCGTTGTGCCAGTTTGCAGACGAGTGGCGTTGTCTTGCAATATCGTTGAAGCATTGTGATCGCCCATTTGCAAGGCGGTTTTAGAAGCAGATTGCAGCATGGTTACGGCTCCTGCGCGATCGCCCTGTTGGAGTTTTTGTTCAGCAAGCTGCGTTTGGCGATACTTGGCAAGAGCCAGCAAGTGATTTTGGACATCTGGATCAACTTGCGGTGCAAAATCTTGGGCTAACTGCAAACTAATAGATTCTGGCTCGGTCAATAAGTTAACTTGGGCGAGTGCGGGAATATCGTAACGCACTTGCACAGACAAAATTGGGATATCGGCTCTATCTGGATAGGCGGCGACAAACTCAGATGGACTGATATATAGATTAAATAAAACAACTCGATCTACATCAGTCATTAGGTCGCCGACTCGGACAATAATGGCATTGCCTTCGGTTTGATAATTCAGTTCGATGGTATCGGGGGAAACTTGGGCAACTGGCTTGAGTTCGGCTAGACGAACATGGGGCGATAGCTGCAATATAAGATGTGCATTGGTGAGATTGACCGACTGGACGCGCCTGAGTAATTTTTGAAATTCGGCGCTAGCCATCTCAGGGGAGGCAATGTAAGCCATGGAGCCGCCGCCTGCATCGGCAATCCGTTCTAATACGTCCTGATTCCAGCTATCCCCAAAGCCGAGGCTATGCAGGGTCATGTTGTATTCAGTGGCGAGGCGCGAAAATTGAAAGCAGCGATCATTATTTCCATGTTCATTCTCACCATCAGTTAATACAAAGACTTGGCTCACTGTGCCATCCTTGCCCTTGCTGGTTTCTTGTAAACCCAGCTTAATGCCGTCATCTATGCAAGTTCCCCCCGATGCTCTGAGGGATTGAATTTGCTCTTTAATTGATTCAGTCCGATCCACGGGCTGATTTTCCACAACGACACTCGCCTTATGGTCGAAGCCGATTACACTAATCCGATCCTGTAAGCTCATCCGATCAACTAAGTCCCGCGCCGCCCGTTTGACATTATCAAGGGGTTGACCGCCCATCGAGCCACTATGATCAAGGACAAGGCAAAGATTTAAAGGTGTATTACTGCCATCTAAAGAAGCGTTGGCTGATACGGCGATCGCTAGTTGGCGTTGGCTGCTTGCTTGCTTGCTATCAAGATAGCGATCACTTAATTTACAGGTCAGATTTACACTCATTTAGATGTTCATTCCTAAAATTTGGCAAAGTTGATAGCTTACGGATAAGCTATTTCTATCAATTCACTTTATCACTTTCACTGTTTTTCGATACCTCTAGTTATATCAATTCACAAAAGTGTGACTACACTTTTGTGAATTGAAAACCAAATCCAGTATGGTTTTTCAAATAAAGAAATGGCATCACAGACCTTTACACGCAAATCCAAGAAGATAGTGGTGCTACTATCTTCTTGGATTTTGGAAACACCCTACATATTGCTGACAGTTAAATAGCCGAATTTTAACTAGAAAAGAATTTATTAAGCTTACCTTTGCTAAACTGTGTCTAACTTTTGAGACATATTACATAAGGAATCGGGTAAGTTTGATATGCCTTACTCAGCAGAGATCAGTCGTCGTCAACCCAGTTGTTTTCTCTTCTTAATCGACCAGTCTGGATCGATGGCAGATGCCTTTACTAGCGAAAGTGCTAGTAAAGGAAATTCAAGGGGAGCAAATGAGAGTTTGCATAAAACCAACGAATCTATTCAAAAATCCCAAGCGGTTGCCGATGCCGTGAATCGGCTGTTGGACTCACTGGGGCAACGTTGCGTCAAGGGGAATAAAATATATGACTACTTTGATGTCGGCGTAATTGGCTATAACAGTGAGGTTGCGTCAGCCTTGGATGCTGTATCGGGAGATTTGGCGATCGCCCCGATCAGTAAAATCTATGAAAATCCCACCGAACTAGAAAAACGCGCTCAGAAACTTCCTGACGGCATGGGTGGTTTGGTGGAAGTTTACAATGATTTCCCGATCTGGTTTAAGGCGATCGCCAGTGGTGGCACAGCGATGTGCAGTGTGTTTGCTCTTGCGCGGATTTTGCTAGAGGGCTGGATTGAAAAGTACCCTAATAGCTACCCGCCAACGGTAATTAACATCACCGATGGTGAGTCCACCGATGGCGATCCGACAGAAGAGGCTAACAACCTCAAAAAGCTCTGTACCTCTGATGGCTCGGTACTGCTTTATAACATTCACATCTCGGCGGAATATACTCAACCTGTATCTTTTCCAAATACAGCCGAAGTATTAAGTGACCCTTACGCTCGGTTGATGTTTGAGTTATCGAGTCACTTGCCCTATGCCGCCCAGAAGGCGGCGGAAAAGGAAGGCTATAAAATTACGCCCGATTCGAGAGCATTTATGTTTAATGCTGATCCTGTGAAACTAATTCAGTTTTTGGATATCGGCACGCGCACAGATAACCTCAGATAAAAAACCAAAAAAAACGCGGCTTTGCCGCGTTTTTTTGGTTTTTAGGTCAGCGTAAAGTGCTAATTGCTTTGTGAATCGACCAAAATCGTGGCGGTAATCGGGACAACTCCCGCTTCATCACTGTTGAGCGCGATTGCTGCCGCATGGGATAAATCAAGATTGCGATCGCCAAAATATGGACCACGATCATTAATCCGTACGACTACCGACTTGCCATTTTGCTGGTTGGTGACTTTGAGGTAAGTATCAAAGGGCAAACTGGGGTGGGCAGCGGTAAAATCCTGTTGCTCAAAATTCTCACCTGAAGCCGTCTGCCTTCCCTGAAAATAGGGACCATACCAAGATGCTAAGCCGTCCATTTGTTCATCGCTAGATGCTAACTGATGCATCTGCTTCTGGGCTTCTACCAGAGTTAGCGGTTCTGCGCCTGCGGCAACCCGCAAATTATTAATCCATTGCGTTAGATTTAGCGAAGGATTTAATACATCAGGTTTAGAGATCGAAAATAGATTAAGGCTTTTGTATCTACCAACATATTGATCACCAATTATTGTTGGTTGCAACTGATCGGCATCAAAATCTGGGGAGTTCAAGATAATAGCTAACTTAGCAACTGCAACTATCGCTTGAGGTAAATCATCAACGCTAAATGTGGGCTGGCGATTGACTGTAATCATCCATTTATCGTCTAATTCATTACGAACTTCAACGACATATTTAGAGTTGGCAACTACAGCAGATTTTTGATTAATATTACTAAAGCTTGAATATGTTTCTTGATCAAAATATTGATATTCGTAATCAATATTTGCGGCTGTTACTTCAGTAGCAAATATTGGCATAGAAGACCTAGAAGCGAGTGAGAACAAGGAAATCACTAGCAGTTTGGATAATGAATGCATATATTTTTATTTATAATGCAGCAAAGATTTTTCTACTATTTGCTTTTAAGAAGGCTTAGCTAATAAACCTTAATAAGATGGCTCAATAGGTGTTTCGGGGAGGTGAGTCAAAAGAAGAAATTGGTAATATTGTATGGAAATCTATAAGCGATGATCGCTATGCTGAGCATAAACTTAACACATTTAATCGATGACGCAAAATGCTACGAAACAGTGCGTCAAATGAGATGGATAACAGGAGTTTGCTGTCCAAAATGTAAAGGCTCAGAGGTAATAAAGCGAGGGAAAGATGAAACACAATCCGCTCGCCAGCGATACCAGTGTAAAACTTGCA
>MNZA01000038.1 GCA_001873375.1 Oscillatoriales cyanobacterium CG2_30_44_21 | reverse complement strand
TTGTTTTATGACTGACTTGGAATATATCCTCTAGATGCGTAACGCTATAACCTTCTTGATATAAGAGTAGACAGTGCGCTCTCTGCCGCACTTGATGATGACAACTTTGACGATAAATTCTCCTCAACATCCTTTTTCTTTCTTCGTGTATCTTTCGGGCTAATTTCATTTCCTTAAGACCTCTAATTCATATTTCTTTTTATCATAAAATTGTGTAATTAATTGTGTCTAACTACTTACTATTCTTTGGCGGACTTGCTCTAATTGCTATATCGGTTTTAATCATCAAGCCGATCGCTAAAAACTTGCCTCAGTTTGGATTCTTAGAATTTCTGCTTGGTTCCTTTGCTCTGTCACTGCTATCTAGTGGTGTAAAAATGCTCTGGTCATTGTTTTTTATTCCATAAACAAAAGAGAGGCGGCGCATTGCGCCGCCTCTCTTTTATTCTGGGTCATCATCATCTAGGTCAGGGTCATCGGTGAATGGCTCCCCTAACCATCGCTCTAACATTCGCCTGGTCTCAATGCGTAGACCGAGAATCTCTTTATCGACTCGCCTATCTCTACGCTCTAACCTTTCTAGTCTGTCCTGATCTCTGATGATTGCTTGGGCAATCTGGTCAAACTTTTCATCTAGTTTATTGGCTGTTGCTTGGATTGCCCTAGCATTGGACTCGACTAGTGCTTCAATCCTAGTGAGGTTGTCAGATGAGCGATCAACTATTTCACGGGTATCGCTCATCTCTCTTTCAATACTGGATTGTCTTTGGTGTAGTCCCAAATTAGCTTGGGTTATGCTGCTTAGGACTTCTTGAATTTGCTCAAATGTCATGCTCATCTAGTTTTCTCCTTGCTTACCTCTCTTTTTTGTAGAAGAGTTTAAATGGTTTCACCATCAGGATCATCGGTGAATGGTTCACCTAACCAACGTTCTAATATTCGTCTAGTCTCAATGCGTAAACCTCTAATTTCAGCCTGTGTCCTATCCATGCGTTGATTATATTCAGCAACTGTATCAGCTAAGCCAATCATGGCAACAGTTAGCCGTTCCTGACTGGCAAATAGCGATCGCTCTGCTTCTTTGAGTAAAGCGGTCTCATTGGCATTTGCTTCTATAGCCCTTGCATTTGAGTCAGCGATCGCCCTAGTTTCTCTGATGTCTCTGGTATTTTGATCCGCAATATCTCTAGTCTCAGACAAACCTCTTGAGTTGCGGTTAGTGATTTCTAGGGTTTGTACAAGAAGTTCCTGTATCTGCTCAAATGTCATGCTCATTATTGTTTTTTATCAAATGTCATGCTCATTATTGTTTTTTAAGTTTTTTAATTGTGTAACGCTATTTCTTAGGTGGTTCTTTGAAATGAATACCAGTCTTATTTTTTAGATTAATTAAATCTCGATCTACAGAATTTGATTTTGTATTAGGTATTTCAAGATTAGGTTTAGCAGCTTTCTTTATGTGTTTACGAAGGTAATCTTTAGATATAGATATTGCATGATATATCCACAATGCAGAGAAAAACCAAAGTGTATAGGTTATTCCTAAAAACTCACTACTACGAGAACCTGTATAAATCAATATCTCTGAAATTGGTCTTCTATAATCTATAAACAGTGGAATAAAAATAATAGCTGGAATAGATGTAGCAAAGGTAGTAACTAAGAAGCTAGAAAATACTGTAGACCATTTGCTAGGAACTAGCCAGTGTGGGGGATTTGATTTAATTAACCTAACAAGTGATGCACCAATACACACATAAACTATATGGATGACTAGAGAAAAAATGAGATATAAAAATACTCCAAATAAAAATATTTCTCCCTCTGTAATCTGCAAAAACTTTGCAAGAATATAAATAATTAAAAATCTATATACTTCTAATAAACCTACTATCACTCCTCCAAAAGTAGGTATTGATAAAACAAATGCTTTCCATGCTGATGACCAATAATATCTAGGCTTTCTACCAAAAATAAAAAAGTAAGTTACATAAACTGCAAGAACAATAGAAAAGTTTTGCTTAGATACATAGTCCATAAACCACTGCCTGTTAATACATTTATTAATTTATCTTCCTGTACTTTCAGAGATCCCCCAAATATATCTAATCAAGAATCATTACACGAGAATAAAAATAAGCTTTGGCATTAGCGGGTAATGAGCCGATTAGTTTTTCAAGACTTGATGTTTGTAGATCGGTTTTTCCATTGCGAAACCTACTTATCTGATTTTCTCCCACACCAGATTTGTCTGCTATATCAGCAGCCCTTAAATCAAAAAACTTTACTGTTTCATCAAAAGCTTCTCTGTATCCCATTTTTGTGACCTTGAGCCGTGATTACATGATCTGGCTTGTTGCAATATTATGCAATGCAATATTATGCAACGTCTTAGTATTTAGATGTACAATTGCAGAGAAATGCAATTAACCCAGAGTCAATGACTATAAAGGAATTTAAAGATTTATCCCTTGATGATCTAGCAACACTAACAGCCTTGGATAAGACAAGGTGGTGCAAGTATTTCAACGGACAGCTAATGACTGAATCGGTTTTAAATAGCTTGGCTCAATCCTTAGGCATGGAGCCTCACATCTTACTTTTAGCGATCAACCAAAGAAGATTGCATAGAAATGCAATCAATGCTAAGTTAAATTCAATTGCATAGAAATGCAATTGCCAAATATTTAGAGCTAATTAACCTCATGACATACCCAAATCCCGCAGGCTACTACGGCTTGAAAATGAACATCATTTTTCAAGACGACATCAGCAACTTTGACAGCGATCGCCTAAAGCAAACGCTTGGGGACTTAGCTGCCTTTCTCAACAGAGACGATGAAGCTTTTGGCTATCAAGATTCCTATACCTGCACAGGTTTTCATCAATGGGTAAACACCCTTCCAGAAAGCCAAGTGATTGACCTAATTCGTTGGATTGCCGAGCTATTAGCCGCCAAAAACAATGAAGCCTAACCCCGTTGAAATATTCTTTCTTGATTTTTTGAAAGACAAAACCAAATGCAAACCCAAGAAAACCGCCTCAGAGTAATAATCCCCAACGACTGCGCCCAAGAGTTTTTTGACCTTCCCCCAATCAGTAAAGCAATGTTGGTTTGCGAACTGATAGATGAAGTCATCGACAAAGTTGATGGCATCCCAGTCCTCGACCTATCTGCCACTACTACCCAATGGCTCAAAGCCGTCACCCTCCGCGAATCCCTGCAAATCATCGAAAACTTAGCCCTGATGCTAATGAGTGAGGTCAAAAAATGAAGGGTTTACTGCTCGCCCTGCTCATCTTTGCCGCTCACTACCAACCAGCGATCGGCTACACCCAAACCACCACAAGCTGCCAAGATCCCCGCACACAATTCCCCAGTTACCCACCATGTCAGAAATAACCGATTGGGAGCCTCTCGCATCTCCAACCATTGAATACTCAGTTAATGAGTATCGCCAGAAACTCAGAGATTTACAGATACAGCTAAAGCTCACAGAGTCCTTACACGCTAAGGCTTTGCAGCAAGCAAAGAAAACACATCAAGACGCTTTTACCTGTTTTAAAGCTGATGTGATTGTCACTTTCAAAGCACTTGAATTAGTAGCGATCGCCTCACAACGACATGGTGAAATTGACCTCAATCACCACGTCCGCGACATGAGGCTAGAGCATCTGCAAGGGATTATCACCAACGCGATTAAAGACTTTAACGATCGCACCTTGTCCACCTATGACGACTTTTAACTAACCACGCGATCGCCTAATTGCTCCTGAGTAGTTAGGCGATCTAACCCTATGCAGCACATATCCCAAATTCTCCAACGGCTCCCCATCATGACACACGCCAAATTTGTCGAACTAGTCCGCGAAATGCGCTACAACCAGCGCCAATATTTCAAGCACCGTACTCAAGGCTTTTTAGAAAAATCCAAAGAACTCGAAAAGCAAGTAGACCAGTACCTCAAAGACACCTCACTCCCAAATCAACAGAAGCTTTTTTAAGTCATGATTCTCAACAATATATTTCTCGACAAGCCCAACGACAAGCACCGCCAAGAGTGGCTAGATAGCGCAGTAAGTGAACTATTAATAGATGCAAATCTGCACACCATCACCGACCACCGCACAATTAATTACCTCTTAGGATGGAAAACACCCAAGGGAGCCGCAGGCAAACAAACCAAAGAAGATCGCACCTGTTGGGCAGTGTGGGGAACCAATCCACTCAACCCAAGCATTAACTATTTTGGGGTGCAAATCAAACCAGATAAACCGCGCAGCAATGCCGAAGGTAAGGCAATCAAATATGAGTCCGTTATGGGCAAAAAAGAGGCTAGCCAGCCTCTTTTTTTGAAAGTTCCTGACCCAATTTGGGAGCAAATCGCCACTAAATGGGCGGTTCCCATACTCCCAGAGGAATACGCACAAGGCTTTTGGCAATGGGTGCTAGACAATCCCCGCTTACCCATTCTCATCACCGAGGGAGCCAAAAAAGCCGCCTCATTACTAACTCATGGTTACGCCGCCATATCTATAGCAGGTGTCACCAATGGTCAATATTTGGGTGAGTTAAACCCATACATAGCGCCATTTTGCCCCCTATCGCGCCGCGTCTATCTTGCCTATGATGCCGATCTGCACAGCAAGCCAAATGTGCGGAAGGAGCTTGATCGCCTTGGCAGGCTTATCGCCGCCAGTGGCTCAATCCCTAATGTCATGCTTTGGGAAGAAGATAAAGCCAAAGGCATTGACGACTATATCAGCGAGTTCGGAGCCGAGGAACTCGACAAAATCTATTCAAATTCCCTCACCTTTGAGGCATACCGCCGACAGGAAAAGGACAGGGAAAAGAACGAACCAGAAGAAATTGAAACCGAGCAGCACTTTAACCAAATAGCGATCGCTACCATCTATAAAAATCAGCGCTATATCTGCCTTAACGATGTGCTTCACCTTTGGACTGGGACACATTACGAACCGTCCACCGATGCTATTGAAAAGCGAAGAATTACCAGATTTTGCAATGCCTACAAGTACTACGATGCAAGGCTTAGAAAATATACGTTCCGCCATGCCAATGACCAGAGCGTTAACGGTGTCCTCAAATGGCTCAAAAATTCCTGCGGCGTAGACATTGCAGACGTTAACCCATCGGGACTAAACCTGCTAAACGGAGTTTTGACGATTACATGGAACGGGCGATCGCCAATATACACCCTCAAAAAACACTGCCCTGACATTATCTACACCCATGTTTCCAAGGTAAAGTATGACCCCAGCGCCGATCCGTTCCACTGTGAAAAACTTCTCTCAATTCTTGAACCCGCACAGCAAAAAATATTACTTAAAGTTTTAGCGTCAACACTTGACACCCCAGCAGTTAGAGCAAAAGTTGCAGGGCGTTCAATTCGTTGTTTATTGCTCAAGGGGACAGGCAATAACGGCAAAGATACGCTTAGAGAATGTGTTGAGCAAATTTTCGGCGCAAGTACCACATCTTGCAGCTTGAGCGACTTCCGCGACTACGACCAAGGGCGCAAATTCAACCTTGCACCCCTAGCTAATAGCAAAATTAACTGGTCGCCCGAAAATACTGACTCATTACTACTAGACAAATTAGAAGTAATGAAAGCGATCGTTACTGGCGATCCTCTCTGGATTGAAGCAAAGAATCAGGCAGCTTATTCAATTAAGCCTCAATTCGCGATGATTTTTAATGTGAACAAAATGCCAGCCTTATCGGGCGCACAGGAGGCAATTAAATCACGGTACGCAATTCTAAGCTTTGACAAAACCATTGTCGAAAAACCCGATCCAAATAACCCCAACGAAATCCAAGGCGACCAGCGCTATAAATACGACTCAGAATTTCAGCAGCAAGTACTTTGCCCATCCCTACTTAATCGTTTGCTCGAAGCTCTCACCGAACTCATGTCCGAAGGAATTGATTACAGTTCATGTGATGCCGCAATTCTTGCCGCCCGTGAGGATTCATGTCACTTGCTGAAGTGGGCAAAGGAGATCGGGCTGGAATACGGCAACGGACGAATTAGACTTGGCGACTTGTTCAACAATCTGAAGCAGTGGTATGTCGATAATGGAATTTTAGAAATTGAAGAATCATCCACAGGTAAAGAGCGTCTGCAATGGCTTGATGAAGGGGATAAATACGATCCCTTTGTCAAAGCACCGAGATTAATGCGGACAGCGATCGCCAAACTATTCCCTAATGCCAAGTTTAGCGAAAAAACAGAGTATGGATTTTTCGCAGTTGGTATTCAATCACTACAATTTGCAGATTTACCTAATTTTGGTTCATTTGGTTCAGTAGAAGAAGAAAAAGAAGAAACAGCAATAGTTTTACAGCCTGAACCAAGTCCTGAACCAAATCCTGAACCAAATAATTTTGCTTCAGGATTAGATTTTGGTTCAGGAAATAAAACTACATTGCTGATCGAAATAATCAGATCCTTAGCTCTTGCTTATCGAGCAGAAAATAGTTACCCAGTCGAAAACCTATTTTCGGCAATCAGACTTATTGAGAATGGCAAAATTACTGAGGCTAACACCCTGATAGCCCCAGATTTAAAGGAGTTCATGAGACATTCTGAGTCAAGTCAGAAGCAATCATTCGCAGTAAGCCAGCTTTTTGCATTGCTACTGGCTGAACCAACTGAACCAAATAATTTCGCCCCTGAACCAAATAAACCTGACAACCACGCCATTTCTGCACCAACTGAACCAAATTACGCAAAAACAAACTACTCAGTAAACAACAACCAACAACAACCGCTCAAAATTGGCGATCGCGTTGATGTTTTTAAATACAAGTCACTGTGTGAGAAATTCCATAAAATCCGCAATCTGCCTCACAGTGGCTATGTTGTCCGAAAGTTATCCCTAGATAATGGCGTGACGATGGCAACGATCAAACATCCCCAGATGAAAGCATCGTTAGTAGTTGAGGCTGACTGGCTCATGCACGCGCTGGAGGTGTCAGCGTGAAAAAGGACTGGTTAGATACCGATCGCGCCGCCGTGAAACTTGGCATAACTCCCCGTCAGTTGCGCGAGCTTCGCAAGCAAGGATTTTTTAAAGCTGGAAAGCACTACCGCAAAAAGAACCCACTCGCCGCCCGACCTGCCTATATTTGGCACGTTGAAAAATGTTTGAAGATTTTGGAAAATTAAGGAGTAAAAAGACAAGCACTCCTAAGATCATTTTTCGTTATAGGGGATGAATAAAAAAGAAGGCTCAATAGGTGTTTCGGGGAGGTGAGTCAAAAGAAGAAATTGGTAATATTGTATGGAAATCTATAAGCGATGATCGCTATGCTGAGCATAAACTTAACACATTTAATCGATGACGCAAAATGCTACGAAACAGTGCGTCAAATGAGATGGATAACAGGAGTTTGCTGTCCAAAATGTAAAGGCTCAGAGGTAATAAAGCGAGGGAAAGATGAAACACAATCCGCTCGCCAGCGATACCAGTGTAAAACTT
>MNZA01000056.1:308-27851 GCA_001873375.1 Oscillatoriales cyanobacterium CG2_30_44_21 | reverse complement strand
GCCGCCATTACTCTTTGCGGTTTTAATATTATCTATATCTATCATCGTCACGTACATAAAACTTGGCTCTTGCCTGCTGAATGCAAGGGCGCATCTGCTCGTACAATTCCCTGACATCAATTGGCAAGCGCTCTAAGATCAGTTTGGGGGCAGTGATATCACGGGTGAGTAAGCGAATATTTCCTGTACCCAGGATGCGCTGGTTGAGAGGTTTTTCTAATTGAATGTCATCAACTTGATAGATTTCAATAGTTTCAATCTCTCGGGAAAAAATTCCTCTTTCCACTACAATTCGCTGTGAGGTAATTAGGTACTTTGTATTAATTGATCGCAGCCAATACCAGACTGCACCGATCCCCACAGTCAAAATCGAAATTAACAATCTTGTGACGCTTCCAATTACCGCAGGATGACCTTGAAAGAGAATGCGTTCATCAGGTAGAGGTACTTGTGTCATAGAAAAGATCGCTAGTTTGGATCATCTTACATTGCAAAGGGCTGTAAGTGCCGCGCTATGTGCGGTACTTACAGCCCTTTGGATTTTCAAAAATCATAACTAAAAGCGTTGCTCTGCAACGCTTTTAGTGCTTTTATGGGTTCAAGTGCAATGACTATCTGTGCTTTTGCGCCCACACCCGAATCGGCATACCCCAAACATAGATGAACCCTTCAGCAGCCTTGTGGTCAAACTGATCGGCGCTGGTGTATGTGGCTAAGTCCTCATCGTAGAGGGAGTTGACTGACTGACGACCGACAATGATCGCATTGCCTTTGTGGAACTTGACCCGAACAATCCCTGTGACACATTCTTGGCTGCTGTCGATGAAGGCATCAAGGGCTTCCTTGAGAGGGCTGTACCAAAGTCCGTTGTAGATCATCTTGCTGTAGGTTTCTTCGATGCCACGCTTGTACTGAGCAAGGTCAGAAGGTAACGCGAGAGTTTCGAGGTCACGGTGGGCATGGATCAACACCGACATCGCAGGAGCTTCGTAAATTTCACGAGACTTGATGCCGACTAGGCGATTTTCCACCATGTCGATCCGTCCTACGCCATTGTCACCCGCGATCGCATTGAGAACGGTGATTAACTCCACAGGCTCAAGCGCTTTGCCATTGATCGAAATAGGAATACCTTTTTCAAAACCAATTTCTGTGTAAGTTGGTGCGTCAGGGGTATCAGCGATCGCCTTGGTCATTGCGTAGATTTCTTCAGGTGGCTCATTCCACGCATTTTCGAGAGGTCCCGCTTCAATGCTGCGACCGAGCAAGTTGCGGTCAATGCTGAAGGGTGAAGATTTTTTGACTGGTGACGCAATCCCAAATTTTTCACCGTAGGCGATCGTTTCTTCACGGCTCATCCCCCATTCGCGAGCAGGGGCTAGCACTTTGATGTTGGGATTGAGAGCCGCGATCGAAACGTCAAATCTTACTTGATCGTTACCTTTACCAGTACATCCGTGAGCAACCGCATCAGCGCCATATTCTTCGGCAGCTTCTACCAAAATCTTGGCAATTAAAGGACGGGCAAGTGCCGTGGTTAAAGGATAGCGATTTTCGTAGAGGGCATTAGCCTTGATCGAGGGGAAGGCATAATCAGTGACAAATTCTTTAGTTACATCCTTAACCAAGGATACAGAAGCTCCCGAATCTAGAGCTTTCTGCTTGATAGGATCTAATTCATCGCCTTGCCCTAAGTCTGCGGCAAGAGTGATGACTTCTTCAACGCCCCATTCTTGCTTGAGATAAGGAATACAAACCGATGTATCAACGCCGCCAGAATACGCAAGTACGACTTTCTTCGCCCGACCCATGAATCTCTTCTCCTAAACCCATTTCTAAACCTAAAAAAGTAGCCCGGGTACTACGCCTATCTCAAGCATCCCTTAGTGCTGCTGTCTTCCGACCCTGACACGATTCGGGCGTTGCGATCGCATAGATCCGAGCCAATTACAAGATTAGCACTAAGGGGGGAGATTGGATTAATTAGTTAGGTAATTGTTGGCAAATCCACACATAAAAAAAATGTTGCTGCCTTGTGCCACCATTTGTTTTGTCACTAGATCATGAGATTGCTTTTAGAAAGTTCTAGTCGTTGCCATAGCTCTGCAATTTGAGAATAGGCTTCTTGAGCAGAAATTTTGCCACCTGTTTGCAGACCGCAAATAATGCTGACACGATGAGAAAATTCTTGTAAGTTTGCATTAAATACAAGATTTTCTGGGGTAAAAGTGCCGTAATAACGAGACTGAGGATATAAGAAATTTTTTTCTAACATAACTTTCGCCCTTTACTTAACCTTATCTTAACCTATTTTTTCTGTTCAACATAAGTCTGTCTCTTCCCAGCTAGACATCTAAGTTTATGTCCTAAGAAGATTGACTATAGCTATAAATAAAGAAATGGCTATATACAGCCTATTGAGGCTTTTAGTAGTACAGAGAAATTTTAGGAAGCGGCGCTCCGCGCCGCTTCCTAAAATTTCTCTGGATTTTGGTTAAGCGCAAAGCGCTGTAACGGGGAAGGGAGTAAGGTGTATTCTTAGTTTGATTACTTAAAATTACCAAATTTGACCTAATGCGTTGGCTCAGATCTGTTAGTCAAGAATTAAAGCTAAATCGCTTGATAAATTTTGTCGGCAATTCCCTTTGGCAATTGAATTGTCCCCTATGTCAGCGCCCAGCCGAGGGAATTCTTTGTAAAGACTGCGATCGCCAGATTGCCGCCCATCAGTCTCCCCAATTTTTACAAAAAGACTGTCCAATTTCTCCACAAATTCCGCTCTATAGTTGGAGTATTTACGATGGCGCTGTAAAACGAGCGATCGCCACTTGTAAATATGAAAATCATCCCGAAATAATGGAGGCGATCGCGGAGAAAGTCGTGAACCGATGGCGACAGGAGCCAATTGCTGCCTTAAAAAATACTGTAGTAGTCCCCATTCCCCTCCATGCCAACAAACTAAAGTCACGGGGATTCAATCAAGCCGAAGTTTTAGCCCGTCGATTTTGCGATCTAACTGCCCTGCCCTGCCACCCAAGGCTACTGCAACGAGTTAAAGATACAAAGCCGCAGATGCAAACCAAAACTAAGGGAGAACGGCAACAGAACCTGTCCAAAGCCTTTGTCGTTTCGCGATCGCCTCAAGATTTAGATTCTGGCAATGTACTCATAGTTGACGACATCTATACAACGGGTACGACTATCCGCGAGGCGATCGCGGCTTTTTTGGCTCAAAATATTACAGTCAAAGGCGTGATCGTGATTGCTCGCCCCCAATTTGAGAGCAGATCGCCAAAGTTTAATACCAAATAAAGAAATGGCGTAGCCATTTCTTTATTTGGTATTAAACTCGTAAAGTTGCGCTCCGTAGGAGCGCAACTTTACGAGTTTGGATAGTTTATTTTGTAAAAGCAAGTAGCTTAGCTTAATTAGAACCTAAACCCAGAGGTTGTTCAGACCGCGTAGCGGTCTGAACAACCTCTGGGTTTTAAGTCAGCGCCAAGCGTTGTACTTAGCTGTGTAATTCCAGTTCGGATTTCATTTTTTCGAGAGTTAAATTCATCTGGTCAAACATTTGCTGTGGCGTAATTCCAAAATTACCTAACTGATTTTCTAGCTGCTTCAATGTCATCTGCGCCATAAAATCATCAGACAATTCAAATCTTTTCATGAAAATTTTGTAGCGATCCATCATCTCTTCCATTTTTTCGATGAAGAGAACCTTGCCCTCGCGATCAAATTTGCCGTAGCTACCACCAAGCTGAGTTAAAGATTGATAATCTTGAAACAGGTTACGAGCTTCATGCTGCACAATCTCAGAATCAAAAAATGCCATTTTGTTACTCCATCTTGGTCAAATTACTGTCTTGATCTTAGCAAGCAAATTTGACTTTTTATGGTTACAAGGAGGGGGTGATATCACTAATCTTTTGTAAGTATTGGCACTAATTCTAGATTCAAAATCGTTTTGCAAATACATGAACATCACCAATCCTAAACGCCATCAAGATGCCAACTTAGAATATGGGATCTGCTACGCACAAGGACAAGCGAGTTGGCGTGTGACATTTTACTCAGTGCGAATGATGATTAGGCGATCAAGTTTGGTAATGATTACAATGGTCTAACACCAACTTGTTGACTCTGGCAAGCCCTAGCGATCGCCTCAAACTTAGCATTTCCGATAAAAATTAGTTATAAAACCTTTAAAAAGCCTAATGGAATCCATTCGCAAGCAAGTTACTGACAACCTCGATCAACTTCTCGATATTTTGCCTCCACGTATCAAAACTAGCCTTGAACTCTGCGGTGGGCTAGAGCAACTTGTGGAAATTGTGATGGATTTAGGCAGGTTGCCTGAAGCAAGGTATTTTGACAGCACTAAATATTTAACTGACGATCCGATTACTAGAGAGGATTTAGCAATTTGCGTTAAGCAAGTGGGCGAATTTGGCGGCGACAATCGCGCAGGTATCGAGCGCACTCTGCACCGCATCAGTGCGATCCGTAACCGCAAAGGCGAAATTATCGGGTTGACCTGTCGTGTCGGTCGCGCTGTCTATGGCACGATCGCGATGATCCGTGACTTAGTGGAAACAGGTAAATCGATCCTATTACTGGGCAAACCAGGGATGGGCAAAACTACAGCGCTGCGCGAGATTGCCCGTGTGCTTGCCGATGACTTAAATAAGCGTGTAGTGATTATTGACTCATCCAATGAAATTGCTGGCGATGGCGATATTCCCCATCCTGCGATCGGTCGAGCTAGGCGGATGCAAGTTGCCTTACCTGAACTGCAACATCAAGTGATGATTGAGGCGGTGGAAAACCATATGCCTGAAGTAATCGTCATTGATGAAATTGGTACAGAATTGGAAGCACTGGCGGCAAGGACGATCGCCGAGCGAGGTGTGCAGCTTGTCGGCACAGCGCATGGTAATCAACTCGCAAATTTAATTAAAAACCCAACTCTGTCCGACTTAATTGGCGGCATTCAGTCCGTCACCCTCGGTGACGAAGAAATGCGGCGGCGTGGCTTACCCCAAAAGAGCATTCTTGAACGCAAAGCCCAACCCACCTTTGATATTGCTGTGGAAATGTGGGAGCGTTACCGTTGGGCTGTCCATGCTGATGTCGCGGGAACAATCGATATGCTGTTGCGCGATCGCGACCCTGGTCGTCAGATTCGCTCCGTGAGTGAGGTTGGCGAAGTCACTACCACCGAAGAAGCTCCTAAGAATCCTGAAGTAATGCGAAATCCTGCTATTAAAGGATGGAGAGCGACAGGTAAACTCAAACCAATTCCGCTCGATCCACAGGTGCAAATGCGATCGCGGGTTACAGAATTGAATGGTAAGTCTAGCCCAAACAATCAGCCCGCGATCGCTGATCTAAATGAAGTCAGCGAAGAAGAAGAACTTGCCGACATGGCAAGCTATGACGCAATGCGAGAGAGATTTGGCACATTGAATGTCTATCTCTATGGCGTTAGCCGTCATCAAACAGAACAGGTTATGCAGTCCACCAGTTTACCGATTGAGATTACAAAGGATCTGGATGAAGCCGATGTTGTCCTAGCCTTGCGATCGCAAATTCGCACTAGCTCCAAAGTGCGACAAGTTGCTGAGGCGAGACAAATCCCCATCCATGCCATTAAAACCAGCACCTTACCCCAAATCACCCGCGCCCTCAGACGCATTCTGCATATCGATGAGAGTTCTGCTGACACGATTAGCGACTTGAATATGTTCGCCTATGGGGATTCGGAAGATGAGATCGAAGCTCTCGAAGAAACTCGTCTCGCAGTTGAGCAAATCGTCATTCCCAAAGGTCAACCTGTGGAATTGTTACCCCGCTCTTCGATCATTCGCCGTATGCAGCATGAACTGGTAGAACATTATCAACTGCGTTCAGAAAGCTATGGCGCTGAGCCAAATCGCCGCCTCCGCATTTTCCCCACCACCTAAGAGAAGCCCGCCTTTGGCGGGCTTCTCTTAGGTGTAGCGCTTCGCGCTCAAACCCAAGCCCAAGAAAGCTTTAAAAACGTTGCTAAGCAACGTTTTTAAAGCTTTCTTGGGCTTTTTAATAAAAGTGGCGTTGCCACTTGCCGAAACGTTTGCGGCAGCTATGTTAACTAATATTAAGCAAAATCATAAAATATGCTTACTAAAACACCAACAAACTAGAAATACCTTGTAGGCTGATTGAATTACACAGACTATCTGCCAAAATCTGAAAAACGCCAACTATGGGAAAACCAACAGGATTTATTGAGTACCTCCGCGAAGCACCAACGGAAATATCACCAAGCGATCGCATTAAAAATTGGGATGAGTTCCATTTACATATGCCCGATGAGAAATTGCGAAATCAGGGCGCAAGGTGTATGGATTGCGGGACACCGTTTTGTCATACGGGTAACCTGATCAGTGGGATGGCAAGCGGATGTCCTGTCAATAACCTGATTCCTGAATGGAATGACTTAGTTTATCGCGGACTTTGGCGCGAGGCTCTGGATCGCCTCCACAAAACCAATAACTTTCCCGAATTTACAGGGCGGGTCTGCCCTGCTCCCTGCGAAGGCTCCTGCGTATTGGGGATTACCAATCCTCCTGTGACGATCAAAAATATTGAATATTCGATTATTGATAAAGGATGGGCGGAAGGCTGGATCGTACCCGAACCACCTGCTAAGCGCACAGGCAAAAAAGTAGCTGTGATTGGTTCAGGTCCCGCAGGACTGAGTGCAGCAGCCCAATTGAATAAAGCTGGACATTGGGTCACCGTCTACGAACGCGCCGATCGCCCAGGGGGATTGCTGATGTATGGCATTCCCAATATGAAATTGGATAAGGAAAAAGTGGTGATGCGCCGCCTCGATATCCTTGAGAAAGAAGGGATCAAGTTTGTCTGCAATACCGAAATCGGTAAAGATATCTCCGCCGAAACTCTTCTCAATGAATTTGATGCTGTGGTTCTTTGTACTGGTGCAACTAAGCCCCGTGATTTGAGCATCGAAGGAAGAGAACTCAAAGGAATCAATTTTGCGATGGAGTTCTTAACTGCAAATACGCAAACAGTTCTCAATGGAGAATCAAGTAAAGATTTCATCTCCGCACAGGGTAAAGATGTCGTAATCATCGGCGGCGGTGATACGGGTACGGACTGCGTGGGTACTTCCATTCGACATGGATGCACTAGCGTTATGCAGTTGGAAATTATGCCTAAGCCTCCCGAACTCCGAGCCAAGGATAATCCCTGGCCCGAATGGCCGAAGGTCTACAAAATGGACTATGGTCAGGAAGAAGCCAGTGCTAAGTTTGGTGACGATCCTAGAGCCTACATCACCACTGCCACTAAGATCGAGGGTGACGAAAATGGTCAAGTGAAGGCAGTTCACACCGTACAAGTGCAATGGGAACGGAATGAGAAAGGTCAATTCATTCCCAATCAAGTTGCTGGTACAGAGCGAGTGATCCCTGCTCAACTGGTGCTGTTGGCAATGGGCTTCTTGAGTCCTGAGCAACCCTTGCTCGATGCCCTTGATGTGGAACGCGATCCCCGCCGTAATGTCAAGGCAAATCACGGTCAATTCACCACCAGTCTCCCTAAAGTATTTGCCGCAGGAGATTGCCGTCGTGGTCAAAGTCTAGTTGTCTGGGCGATTAACGAAGGTCGTGGTGCGGCGCGTGAGTGCGATCGCTTTTTGATGGGTTACACAGACCTTCCCTAGAAATATTTGGATGTCGCATTTCGGGCGACATCCAAATATAAAAATAGCAAAATTTAAGGAAATACTTTATGGAAACTAATGTTGTGGTTTCTCCTGAAACCGTTTATGAGAATCTTAATCAGCTCGATCAGGTGGATCTCACTACTAGCGCTGAATATCGGGAAATGGCTCAAGATGTCTTAGCTGATGTTGATGTCAACAAAGATGTCAGAGAGGCGATCGCCGATCGCCTCAATCAAGCAAATCAGCAACTAACCAACAACACCGTTAGTAAAACTGACAGCTATTAAAAGCTAAGGCTGGCTTCGCCAGCCTTAGCTTTTAATTTAGAAAATGCCGCATCGTGGCATTTTTTTATGCTCTATTTGTAATTTGCCTGACTACGGTGAGCGCCGAATAACTCACCCCCGCAGTTCCCTCTCCAGGATGAGTGGAGTCGCCAACTAGCCAGATATTTTTAATCGGCGTGCGATTGGCAAAACCAAAGGGGCCAAAAGTGGACACGCGCATTCCCACGCCGCCGACAATGCCGCGATCGCGACCTGTATAACGGACAAAGGTTTGTGGTGTTGCCGCATCTACATGAATCAAAGTCTGCTCATTGAGATGGAAATATTCGCTTAATTGTGCGATCGCCCGTTCGGTAAATCTTTGCTTGAGCGATTGGTAATCTTCATCGCCATACCAGACTTCGGCATCGGTAAACTCTGAAGCGATGATCGTGGCTTTGCCTGCGGGAGCGCGTCCATCGCCTTCTTTGCTAACTGAGACAAATAAGGAATGGGGATTGCTTTCCGAATAAGCTTCGAGAAACTGTAAATGGGGCGGACAGTTTTCAGGAATCGCCGCCCGATCTACTCCTAGATAAACCACAAAAGCTACCGATGCAGGTTTGAGATTTTTAACACGGTGTGCATAACCTTGGGGAATTTGATCGCCCAATAGCTCTACAAAATTATTCACCGTCACATTCGTCACTACATGATCGGCTTCGTCCCACCATGTTTCCTTTGATCGCAAGTTGGTTACTTTTACCCTAACTTTGCCTGTAGTTGCTGATTTCTGAATTTCTGTCACCTGATGCTGCATGAAAACCTTGCCGCAATCGCGTTCGATACTGGCGACTAGGCGATCGCTCAACACCTGCATACTGCCCTTGAGGTGAAATAACCCTAAAGGCGATTGGGAAACTGCCAAAGCGGTGGCAGCATAGAGTAAAGCTGTCTCTTCGGCATTAACTTGAGAATAGAGCTTTAATTGCAAATTCAGAAATGTGCGGAGTCTGAGATCGGCAGTTAGCCCAAAGCCGCGCAGGGCGTCACCCACAGTTGAAAAAGTATAGGGAACAGTCGCGAGGATATCAATTCGCAAAGCCTTAATTAATTGCCACAAGTCCCAAGGATGACGCGGCGGCAAAATCGGATCGCGCCCTTGAAAGCGCCAACTTCGCCAAAACAAATCTTCTAAAAATTGCCAAAATGGTTCGCTATTGGGAAACTGGCGCTGACGTTCTAGCTTCCATTGATCGCGATCGCGCCAAACATTAATCGGTTCTTTCTCATTAGGCAGAAATACCGCACAGGCGGGATCGCAATAGGTCGCTTCAGGAATATCTATTTCTAATTCGCGAAAAATGCGATCGTGAATCCCGCCCGATTCTAGCCCTGCCACTTGAGTTGCACCCACATCAAAGGTAAACCCACGCCGTTTAAAGGTCGATGCACAGCCCCCCGCCACGATCGCCAGATCATAAACAATTACTTCATAACCACGCTTGGCAAGTAAAGCCGCCGATGTCAACCCACCAATTCCAGCCCCAACCACGATAACCCTTTGATTTGCCTTACCCATCAATTTTGTTCTAGCGCCATCTCGATCATCATAGCCCAAACCCCATCGGCAGCATCTATCACAAACCCAGAAGATGAATAGCGGCGCTATTCATCTTCTGGGTTTGCGATAGAATGTAAAAACGTTTACCATGTCTTAACCTAATGTCGGGACTAACTACTGTGAAAACCTTACCGATCCTCGCGATCGCGCCATCACAACTTGTACGGGGAAATGGAATCTTAGGGCAGTTGCCGCAACACCTGCGGCGCTACGGCAATCGCGTCTTAGTAATTGCGGGGAAAACCGCCAGTCAAGTCACGGCAAAATATCTCAGCAATACCAGTCTAGAAATCTCCTATGCCCCTGCGATCGCTGATTGTAGCGATCAAAATTTGGCGATGTTACGCCAAGTCGTGCAGCAAGAAAAGCCTGATATTATTCTTGGCATTGGCGGCGGTAAGGTTTTGGATACTGCCAAACTTATTGCTCATCAGCACAAATTAGCGATCGCCACCATCCCCACCACAGGCGCAACTTGCGCGGCTTGGACGGCTCTCAGCAATGTCTATAGTACTGATGGTGCATTTGACTATGATGTAACCCTTGATCGATGTCCTGATCTGATGCTGGTGGACTACGATGTAATTGCCGCTGCCCCAAAACGCACGCTAATTTCTGGTATTGGGGACGCGATCGCCAAGTGGTATGAGTCATCGGTCAGCAGTGGCAGCAGCGAAAAAACAATGGTAATTGCCGCTGTTCAAGAAGCAAGAATTTTGCGCGATATCCTTTTTCAAAAATCTGCCGAGGCGATCTCCAGTCCTAATAGTCAAGTTTGGCGCGAAGTCGTGGATGCTACCGTCTGTCTGGCTGGTGCGATCGGCGGTATTGGCGGAGCCAACTGTCGCACCGTGGCAGCCCATGCCGTACATAATGCTCTCACCCATTTACCCCAAACTCACCATATCCTCCATGGCGAAAAAGTCGCCTATGGGATTTTGGTTCAACTTCGGTTAGAAGAATTTCAAGGCAATCAATTAGCTGCATCTTCGCGCCATCAGTTATTAAAGTTTTACCAAGAAATTGGGTTGCCCACATCTCTTGCTGATCTTGGCTTGAGCCAAATCACCCTTGCCCAGCTAGAAGAAATCTCGGAAATCGCCTGTCAACCAAATTCCGACATTCATCGTTTACCGTTTGATGTGTCACCGAGCCAAGTCATTGCCGCAATGGTGTCTACGACCAGTCCGATAGTTGCCATAGTCTAAGCCAAAAGCCCCGCATAGCGGGGCTTTTGGCTCTAGAGAACAAGCGGCTTAAGCTCCTTGTCTTAGTGGATTTAGCGAATATTGGGCAGTTCAATCGCGATCGCTTGCTGTTGCATCTTCTTAAATACATTGTAAAAACCATTCGCCCGAGAAGGCGTAAGACTCGCCACCAGTCCAGTTTCCTTAATAAAATCTGGGCTGAGCATCTCAATTTCTTTTTGAGTCAAACCACTCATACATAGGGCGAGCAGTCCCAAAAAGCCTTTGCTAATCAAGGCATCAGAGTCACCCGCAAAAACAATGCGATCGTTATCGTCGAGATTCGCCACTACAAATACTTGAGACACGCAGCCCTGCACCTTATTTTCGGGTGTTTTTAACTCGTCAGGAAAAGCGGCTAATTTCTTTCCATACAAAATTAGCTGTTCATAACGCTGCTTCGGATCGGATAGCCTCTGAAATCGGTGGACAATGCGCTCAATGGCTTCAGGTAAATGAATCGGACTTGACATTAGCTTTGAAAATATTTGAAAAAAGACAGAAAATCTTGGAGATATCCTAGTTTAAAGGATCTCATTGCCTCTTGTGTGGCGATCGCCAATATCCATCATCATAGATTACCCTCCCTCAAAGTAGAGGATTATAAGGGCAATTCATGAATTGCCCTTATAATCCTCTACTTTGTTGAGATTCTCTAGTAGCTAGCCTTTTTGTACTTAAATTGCTCCCATTCGTTCATCAAATGGGAAAAAGCGCACACTTGCCTTGCCAATTACATTTTGCTCTGGCAAAAAGCCCCACACATGGGAATCATTACTAAAATTGCGATTATCCCCCATCATCCAATAGTAACCTTGCGGCACAGTAACAGAGCGCATTGAATACCTGATCGGCTCAGCAATGTATGCTTCATCTATTGCTTGACCATTGCGATAGACCTGACCGCCCTGCACTGCAATTTGATCCCCTGCGACACCGATCAAGCGCTTGATATATGCCTTGCTGCTGTCTTCAATCGCAGGCGATTTGGGCGGATAAAAAATCAAAATGTCACCCCGTTGGGGAACTTGCCATTTCCGCGATATCTTATCAACTAAGATGCGATCGCCAACCTGTAAAGTCGGCTCCATTGAACCCGATGGAATAAACCGCGGCTCGACAATAAAAGCTCTCAAAAAGAAGGCGATCGCCAAAGCAACCGCAAAAATACGAATGGTTTCCGCCTGTTGTTGCCACCAAGGTTTATCGGGGCTTTGCGAATCTAGCTTACTTTCTGTGGACATTGAAAAATACAGTCTATTGAAGTTTTAGTTATCAGACTTTGAGCGGCGCTTCGCGCCGCTCAAAGTCTTTCTGTGGTTTTGCTTTTTGATAGCGCGGCTCCGCCACGCCATCAAATGACTTTAATATTTGGGAATACCCAGCCCGCCAGCGCGTTTGTCTAGAGGCCAATAGCGAAAAGTTGCTCTTCCCACCAGATTCTCTTCAGGTAAAAAGCCCCAAGCATGAGAATCTAGGCTATTGTTGCGGTTGTCGCCCATTACCCAATAGTTACCCGCGGGTACGGTGAAATAGGAACGATTATTTTGTGACTGAACATTGGGCGGACGGAAGCAATTGGAACAGAGGGCATCGTCCTGTGTGGGTAACGTATAGCTGGGCGGCGATGCGATATAAGGCTCATTTAGCGGTTGATCATTCACAAAAACTTTGCCCTCGGCAATGCTAATGCGATCGCCAGGAATCCCAATGACGCGCTTGATATAGACCTTGCTAGCGTCAGGGACAACTTCAACATTAGGTGGATTAAATACAATAATTTCGCCACGCTGAGGCTTTTGCCATCTCATTGACAGCTTATCAATAATCAGGCGATCGTCAATGAGGAGGGTTGGTTCCATCGAACTAGAAGGGATAAAGCGAGGCTCTGCAATAAATATCCGCACGCCAATCGCCAATAAAATTGCCACGGTCACAGTGGGCAGGTTGTCAGCAAAAAATCCTTTTACAGAACCTTGCTGTCCATTTTGGGCAGGAGGAATTTGCTTAGGATCGTTGGGACGGTTGCTAGAGTTATTAGAGGACATAGAAATGCTCGTGGAATATGTACTTAATCTTATTGCTAGCTTGCATTTAAAGTACTAGGCACTTTAATTTCGCGATCGCCAGACAAGTTAAACTCTTGGTGGATAACCTTGAGTGCTTGTTCCGCTTGAGGATCTCGCACCACACAGCTAACCTTAATTTCAGAAGTAGCAATCATCTCAATATTAATATCTGCATCAGCGAGGGCGCTAAACATCCTTGCGGCGACACCAGATTGATCGATCATATTAGAGCCGACAATGCTGACTTTACTAATGTTGGCATCACAGGTCACTTCGCCATAGCCTAACACTGAAGCATATTTTTTGAGAGCAGTTTCGGCTTTGTTTAGATCGGAAATCGCCACTGTAAAGGCAATTTCATTAAAAGCAATTTCGTTGTGATCACAGCTTGATTGGGACTGCACAATCATATCTAAGCTGATATTTTGCTCGACCAACTGATCGAAAATTTTTGCCGCCATACCAGGGCGATCGGGTATTTTCTGAACGGCAATTCTAGCGCGATTACGATCAAGAGCTACTCCACGAATCGGCTCAGAATGGTGCCTTGATTTAACGCGATCAGGAGCTGCTGAGGATGTAACTTGTTGCAGAGGGACGTCAAAAGCTCTTTGAATACTGGCGATCGCCTTTTCGCCATCCGCCGCCGCAATTACACAACTGATTTTAATTTCTGAAGTAGAAATCATCTGGATGTTGACATCAGCTTCCGCCAAAGCCCCGAACATTTGAGCCGCCACCCCAGGTCGCCCAATCATGCCCACGCCGATGATGCTAATTTTGGCAACTTCCGCATCGACTGCCACTGACTGAGCATCCATCTTTAGGCTGCGCGTAACCGTTTCCGCCAATGCCAAATTTGCCTTGGGAAGTGTAAAAGCAATGTCGTTAACCCCTTCCTGCTCTTGAACAGCTTGAATAATCAAATCGACATTAATGCCGCTTTCCGCAAGGGCTTTAAATAACTGCGAAGCGATCCCTGGGCGATCGGGAACTTGCAAAAGCGCAATCTTGGCTTGATCGTAATCAATAGATACAGCTTCGACAAAGCGGTTAACTTCGAGGGCGCTCAAGTTACCATTACCAAAGCGGGGAGCCATAATTACTGTACCCGCGTCATCGAGCCAGCTAGAACGCACACACATCTTCACGCCAAAGTTACGGGCAATTTCTACCGATCGCGGATGTAAGACTTTTGCGCCCAAGCTTGCCAATTCCAGCATTTCATCGCAATTAATTTCCGCAAGCATCTTCGCCTTGGGGACAATGCGGGGATCGGTGGTCAATATGCCTGGTACATCGGTATAGATTTCGCAAATATCCGCCGATATTGCCGCCGCGATCGCCACTGCCGAAGTATCCGATCCGCCGCGCCCTAGAGTAGTGATTTCGGTACTAGGTAAACCTGTTTGCGGATCAATGGCGACTCCTTGAAACCCTGCAATAATAACCACCTTGCCCAAACTCAAAGCCGCCTTAATTTGTTCCTGCTCCACATACAAAATTCTGGCTCTAGTATGTGCAGGTTCAGTGACGACTCTTACCTGTGAGCCATTCATCGCGATCGCGGGTTGACCGACAGCTTGCAGCGCCATACTTAGCAAGGCGATCGTGATTTGCTCACCAGTCGCCAGCAGCAAATCGGTTTCTCGTTCTTGGGCGGCGATTTCGGTTAGATTTTGGTTATGGTTTGTTGACACCGACTCCGCCAACGCCACCAGACCATCGGTGGTTTTTCCCATAGCCGAGACGACCACCACCACCTGATTACCCGCTTCCACTGTCCGCTTGATGCGATCGCGAACTGCTTTAATGCGATCGGCATTGGCTACGGAAGAACCACCATATTTTTGAACTATTAGCGCCATTCGAGGGAAATCTTTTAGACTTGACGAGAAAAATATCTGATATTTTTGGGTTAACTAATCAAATTAGACCAGAGCCAATCATTGCAGATTTTCTATCATACATTCGTTACAGCGCTTTGCACTTAAACCCAGAGAGCATTTTGAAGGGCGCTTCGCGCCCTTCAAAATGCTCTCTGGGTTTTACTAATTGCCTCTCGCGAATTAGCACAAAGTCTATGGAGGCTTTGATGAGTAAAGAGAAAATTTTGAAAGCATCGCTTCGCGATGCTTTCAAAATTTTCTCTGGGTTTTAAGTCAGCGCCAAGCGTAGTAAAAGTCGTTTACAGTACATTGTGATTATTTTGACCAAAAAGTCTTGTTAAGATAATCGGTATATTTACTCCAGTGGTATGATGACCAAGTAAGGAGTGAACGTGTACTTAAAAAGGAACTATCTTTTATGCAAACGGGGTCTGTTTCTCCACTGGTTCTGATCATTTTGGATGGCTGGGGACATAGGGAAGAAACCGAGGGCAATGCGATCGCCGCCGCAAATACTCCCGTCATGGATAGTCTGTGGAATACCTACCCAAAAACTCTCCTCCAAGCTTCTGGCAAAGATGTCGGTCTACCCAAAGGTCAAATGGGCAACTCAGAAGTTGGTCACTTGAATATTGGCGCTGGTCGTGTCGTTCCTCAAGAATTAGTTAGAATTTCTGATGCCGTTGATGACGGTTCATTACTATCCAATCCAGTACTGGTCGAAGTTTGCCAGAAAGTTAAAAGTAACAATAGCAAGCTGCATTTGTTAGGGCTTTGCTCGGATGGCGGCGTGCATTCGCATATTGACCATATGCTAGGGCTGTTGGATTTAGCCAAGTCCCAAGGAATTACGGATGTCTGCATTCATGTCATTACCGATGGTCGAGACACCCTTCCCCATTCTGGCATCAAATTTATTCAGCAATTGCAGAACTATGTCAAAGACATTGGCATCGGGCGCATTGTTACGGTTAGTGGTCGTTACTTTGCAATGGATCGCGATAAACGCTGGGATCGAGTTCAGAAAGCCTATGAGGTGATGGTTAACGATGAAATTACCACCGAATTTACTTCACCAATCGAATTCCTAGAGTCAGCCTACAAAGAAAAAGTCACCGATGAGTTTATACCGCCCACAAGGATTGACAAAGGCGCTATTGCTTCGGGCGATGGCGTGATTTGCTTTAATTTTCGACCTGATCGCTCCCGCGAGATTACTCAAGCTCTAGTTGCCGAAAACTTTACTGGCTTTGAGCGCAAGCAGATAGACTCGATTGTCTATGCCACATTCACTCAATACGACAGTTCGTTGCCAGTTCCTGTTGCCTTCTTGCCGCAAAACCTCACCAATTTACTAGGTCAAGTTGTCTCTAGGCATGGGCTGAAGCAACTACGACTCGCGGAAACTGAGAAATATGCCCATGTCACCTATTTCTTTGATGGCGGCATGGAAGAAGCCAGCGAAGGTGACGATCGCATTTTGGTAAACAGCCCCAGAGTTCCCACTTACGACCAAGAGCCAACCATGTCGGCAAATGAAGTAACTCGCATTGCTTCAGAGGCGATCGCCAAACGAATTTATTCATTGATTGTGATCAACTACGCCAATCCTGACATGGTAGGTCATACAGGCAACTTTGAAGCCACTATCAAAGCACTAGAACACGTTGACAAGTGTCTAGGCAAACTTTTGTCTAGTATCGCCAATGCTGGTGGTACAGCTTTGATCACCGCCGATCATGGAAATGCCGAATATATGTGGGACGAGCAGGGAAATCCTTGGACAGCCCATTCCAGCAACCCTGTACCATTTATCCTCGTTGAAGGTGAAGGTAGAAAAGTTATAGGGCATGGAGCCGATGTCAAACTCAAGCCTACGGGCGGTCGTCTCGCGGACATCGCGCCCACAATTTTGGAGATCTTACAGATACCACAACCAGAGGAGATGACAGGTTTATCACTTCTGGAACCGACAAACTATGATCTCCAAAGCCTAAAGACACCAGTAAAAATTGGTAAGTATCCAGATTAAAAAGTAATGGCGGCGCGATGCGCCGCCATTACTTTTATAAGCGCCCGCTTGTATTTGTTAACGTCATAACTTGCCCCAAAAACGCATGAATCAAAGGATTATTGGCATTACAGGAGGCATTGCCACTGGCAAAACCACAGTTTCCGATTATCTGCATCTCAATTATCAATTGCCAATCCTTGATGCTGATATCTATGCCCGCCAAGCGCTAACTAATGATCGATTAGCCCGCTTACAAGACCGCTATGGCAAATTAGTATTTAATGAACAAGGAGAACTGGATCGGCGTAAGTTAGGCGCAATTATCTTCGAGAGTGTTATTGAGCGGCAATGGTTAGAACAACTGATCCACCCATACGTTAAAACTTGCTTACTTGAAAAAGCTAATCTTTATGCACCCGCAACAGTAGTAATGGTAATCCCCTTGCTATTTGAAGCGAAGATGCAAGACTTGGTGACAGAAATATGGGCGATCGCCTGTGAGCGGCAACAGCAATTACAAAGATTAGTGAGCCGAAATCACCTCACTCTACCTGAAGCAGAACAAAGAATATCTAGTCAAATGGCTCTGTCTGAAAAAATGGAGCTTGCGGATGTGGTGATTTTTAATTCTGGCGATCTCGAAGATTTATTTCATCAAGTTGATCAAGCTTTATAGGGCTTGGCGCTCTCACAAAGCTCATAAAAAACAGTGCGCGGCTTTGCCGCGCACTGTTTTTTATGGAATAAATACAGAAGCAACGCTTCTGTATTTATTCTTGGTTTGAGCGCGAAGCGCTATAACTAGGGAACTTCGGGTGTTTGAGGTGACGGTGCGGGTAAGTCGAGAGGAATTGGCTGAGCATTGGGAGTCACGCTAGAAGCAGGCACAACCTGTGCAGGAGGCGTAGCCAAATTTGGCTTGGCTAGCCAACCGCCACTGAGTACCACTGTCAAGCCTAAAAATGTGGCTGTCAAAAACCAAGTAATACGATTTAACGCTGTTTCTGCACTTTTGGTACTAGAAAACAACTGAGCTTGACCGCTAAATCCTCCTAAACCATCACTTTTAGGGCTATGTAATAAAATTAAGACTACCAGGCAAATGGCAACTACAGACCAGATTACTTTTAAAGTTTCGTACATTGTTTAGATATTTTTACTTATATATTTCTTTATAGCCAGTTTAACGTATTGCTAGTTTAATCACAGATAGAAGAGTGGCGGCGCTAAGCGTCCCCACTCTTCTATCTGTAGTTAGGTAAATTGTTGACCTAGCTCAATGGGATTGTGAACAGTGATCCGTTTTTTAGTGATCGCAATCATTTTTTGCTTTCGCAAATCGCCAAGCAGTCTAGTCACTGTCACCCGAGTAGAACCGATCGCTTCGGCGATCGCCTGATGCGATAACTTCAGATCAATGGTGACACCATCGGCTGAAGGAGTACCAAAATCACGACAAAGAATTAGCAGAAAGCTGACTAGCCGTGACCCCATATCTCTATGGGCAAGGGTCTCGATCATCATCTCTGTCTGCAAAATGCGTGATGACAGCCCCCGCAACAGCACCATTGGTAATTCAGGATCTTCTTTAAGAGCCTTCTCCACCTGCTCGATCGGCGCAGAGAGTAGCTCAACGGGCGTAAAAGCGACTGCGTGATAAAAGCGATCAGAGCGATTGCCCGTAATTAGAGACAAAACCCCAAAAACACTATTTTCACGCAATAGCGCTACCGTAATCTCCTCACCTGCTTCATACACTCGCGAAAGTTTGACCGCACCTTTGACCAAAAAATAAAAACGTTCCGCAGGATCACCGGGGAAAAAAATTGTCTTACCGCGCTCAAATGTTTCCGTCATGGGTGAAAACATTCCGCCATTCATTTCGCGAAAGACATCTACAAGAGCACGCTCTGCCAACCTAATACACCCTCTTTAATCAGAAATAACAGACTATAAATAAAGCAATAACAAAAATCTGAGCAAATGGCTGCGAACAATTAGACCCACTCAATGTCTCGCTATTGTATCATCATGCACATTTTATCTGACAATTGCGAACTCTCTCGGGTTATGCATAATTACCTAAACATACTGCTTACGGATGTGTCCTCATGGACGCGCCAAATAGTCTCACCTAAAAGATCCGCTACTGAAAGCACTCGCAATTGTGGAAAGTAACTATCTTGTCTCACAGGTGTGGAATTAGTAACAATGACCTCTTCAAATACACCACTAGACAAACGCTCCATCGCGGGCGGAGAAAAAATGGCATGGGTTGCACAGGCATAAACCTGACGAGCGCCTTCTTTTCTTAACAACTTTGCCGCTTCATAGATGGTTCCCGCAGTGTCGATCATGTCATCAACGATTACTGCTGTTTTTCCCGAAACATCCCCAATTACATTCATGACTTCCGCAATATTATGTCCCTGGCGACGTTTATCGATGATTGCCAGAGGTGCATCGTTTAACTTTTTGGCAAAAGCTCTGGCGCGAGCTACCCCGCCAACATCAGGAGAAACAACCACTAAATCTGGCAATTTCTTTTCATTGAGATAGTCAAACAAGACAGGTGCGCCATAAACATGGTCACAAGGAATATCAAAATAGCCTTGAATCTGAGCTGAGTGTAGATCCATCGCAATCACTCGATTGGCTCCAGACTGAACAATCAAGTTGGCTACTAACTTAGCGGTGATGGACTCCCTTCCTGCGGTCTTGCGATCGGCTCTTGCATAGCCGTAATAAGGCATTACAGCCGTAATTTGTCTCGCTGAAGCACGGCGACAGGCGTCAATCATAATCAGTAACTCTGTCAAATGGTCATTGACAGGGCGACAGGTCGGCTGGATCAGGTAAACGTCACAGCCCCGAATTGATTCTTGGACTTGAACATAGACTTCACCATCAGCAAAGTTTTTACGCACCATCGGTCCTAGCTCTATCCCTAAATATCGAGATATTTCTTGCGCTAGGGGTAAGTTTGCTGAGCCAGCAAAAAGTCGGAGACGATCTTCACTACTATTGAGAGATGGTAGTCTGTGAAGTCCTTGTCTGATGTTTGTTAAGTGTGTCACTGCAATTTATCAAGTTTTAACATAGCCATATTTAGTATTGTCATGCTTAACACGCTCTTCGTCACACCTATTTAAAAATTTAGACTGTGCTTCTTGAGTTCTAGATTTTATTTGGGTGGACGGCGACGTTGTAAAAAGTCGGGAATGTCTAAACCAGGCTTACTGAGTTTGATCTCTGGTTGCGGCGGCTGGAGTGTGCTAGAGGAGGGTCTCGAAGAAGTTGCTGGCGGTGGAACTGGCTGCACTTTGCGAGAGATTTGGGGCGGAATCGCTGGATGTGTTTTTGGGGCGAAACCTGTAGCGATTACGGTGATCCGAATTTCTCCATCCATTTTGGGATCAATAACTGCACCAAAGATAATATTGGCGTTTTGATCGACTACTTCGTATATGGTTTCAGCTGCGGCATTGACTTCATGGAGAGTCATGTCTTCGCCGCCAGTGATATTAAATACAACACCGCTAGCTCCTTCGACAGAAGTTTCGAGCAGAGGTGAAGAGATAGCAGTCATCGCGGCTTCTCTGGCTCGGGACTTGCCTGAACCAATGCCAATGCCCATCATCGCCGAACCAGCATCAGCCATTACGGCGCGGATATCGGCAAAGTCCACATTGACTAAACCAGGGATCATAATGATGTCAGAGATACCTTGCACACCTTGACGCAGGATGTCATCGGCAACTCGGAAAGCCTCTTGGACTGGGGTTTGCTCAGATATTACTGAAAGTAACTTGTCATTGGGGATCACAATGAGTGTATCAACGCGACTCTGAAGCCCTGCAATGCCTTCTTCGGCTTGCAGACCCCGCCGCCGACCTTCAAATGTGAAGGGGCGCGTGACAATGCCCACTGTGAGAGCGCCTGCCTCTTTGGCGACTTCGGCAATGATGGGTGCGGCTCCTGTACCAGTACCACCGCCCATACCTGCGGTAATGAATACGAGGTCAGCACCTTCAACGGCGGCGGCAATGTCATCGCGAGACTCTTCGGCAGCTTTCTGCCCGATCGCAGGATTACCGCCAGCACCCAGACCTCGAGTGAGCTTTTGTCCCATTTGAAAACGCTTGGAAGCTGAAGATTGCAGCAGTGCTTGAGCATCTGTATTAAAAGACCAGAACTCAACACCCACAACGTCACTGGCAATCATGCGATTTACAGCATTGCCGCCACCGCCACCAACACCAATTACTTTGATTTTTGCAATACTGCCCAACATGATATTATCCGCCTTTGGATCAACGCCTAACTGCTGCTTCATTCGATTTTGAGGGTGACTTAGGTGGAGTCTGGAGTCATTTGAAAACTCAGAAAGTTCATCAATGTACACATCTACCTCTCTGTTGTCTGAACCGTTTGAGTTCAAATTTGACCAATCGTTTTGAGATGTCATTTGTCTTGGATTGCCCTACTTGGAACTTTTTTACTGATGCTCTTTGGATATTGCTAAGCTTAAACCTCGTTTGAGTCAGTATTTTGATCGCAAGTTTAAACCTACCAAAAAAAATAATAATAGCCTTAAAACGACAGTTTAATGTTTTGTTTCAGAAGATTTATCTTTCTTAGAAACATTCATTTCCAATATTGGATTGTCGGGTTGGCTGACATCGATATGTTTAAAGTTATTCGAGCTAACTCTTTCGTGAATATTTCTGAGACGATCTAGCGTCTCTAACTGCGTGGTAAATAATGAAGCCTTATATGTACCGAAGTAAATGATTCCAATATCAGTTACTAAGATCAAGTTAGATTCATCGCGGGCATCGATCTGAGAAATTTTGATTTGGCTTTGGCTGACTTGACGATAGAGACTTGACCAATTGGCGATCGCGCGATCGCTTGGTTCGAGGACGACCAAGCTTGGTTTATTAATCGTGGATGGGTAAGACTTTGTGGGCATCCAGATCCCTTCAGCATCTAAGAATCCCGACTTTCCTTTGCGTGCAGAGTTGGCAATGGGCAGGCGTTCTTGGACTTGGATGACTAATTTGGAGGGAAATATGGTGCGCGAAATAACTACTTTAGAAACAGGGATAGACGATTCTAATTGGGTGGCGATCGCCTGCGGTTGAATCTGAAATATCGATTGAGGATACTTGATCGGTAAAGCTTTCTTAATCGTGTCGGGCGATAGGAGTTGGTTGCCTTCAATGTCGATCTGCTGTGAACTGCGGAGTTGCCAGTCGGGCAGCATCGCAATCCACACCATTGCACCTGTGAGTCCTGTAATGAATGTTAATTGCCAAATACGCTGGAGGATGCGGAGACGACGTTGTTTTCGCAGTTGCTGGCGACGAGCCACATAGTCAGCCTCTCCTGTGACGAACGGAAATTCAACGGTCATCTCGAATTTTTACCTGCTCATAGGACTAGGAGTCAGATGATGGACTACTAGCAAATTGTCGCTCTAGCATAGCAATGATCTCCGCGCGGCGGGTGGATACGGCTAAAGGATCGTTAGAATTGGGGCGCAAAAACATGACCTGCTCAGTACGTTTGTATTTGTTTGTCTGTTTTTTGCTCATCAAGGACTGAATAGCTTTTGCAAAAAATATGCCTGCACTTACAACTAAAAGTACGGATATTGATATGTAAATAACAGCAGCGATTACCATATCTGTGATGTTTTACTCAGGAATATTAATATCTACATTAAATGAGACAATCATGTTTTTCAACTTACGTTACAAAAATGTATAGATTTGCTTTGCAAAGCTTCATACAAATTGAGCATTGCGCCTAGCTGACAGCGCTTTGCGCTCAATCAAACCTCGGAGAAATTTTGGGAAGCGGCGCTCCGCGCCGCTTCCCAAAATTTCTCCGTACCTAAAGCCTCAATAGGCTTTAGGTACGGAGAACGCGAAAATGCGAGGAGTGGGGATAAGGATTTGATTCGGTATAATCAACTCTGAAATACTTAACAATTAATATATTCAGGAGCTTTGCAAGCTATGCAAGAGCAGGGAACGATCAGCATTCATACCGAGAATATCTTTCCCATTATCAAGAAGGCTTTATATTCTGAACGAGATATCTTCTTGCGGGAGCTAATTTCTAACGCTGTTGATGCGATTAGCAAGCTAAAAATGGTGTCTTACGCGGGCGAAACCAATCATGCTGCTGAGCCAGAAATTGTGATCACCATCGACAAAGAGAAAAAAACACTGGCGATCGCCGATACAGGCATCGGCATGACAGCGGATGAAGTCAAAAAATATATTAACCAAGTCGCTTTTTCCAGCGCTCAAGAATTTGCCACCAAGTACGCCAATAGCGGTACTGGCGATCAGCAAATCATTGGTAATTTTGGTTTAGGTTTTTATTCGTCATTTATGGTGGCGACCAATGTTGAGATCGATACGCGGTCTTATAAGGAAGAAGCCGAAGCCGTTCATTGGTCTTGTGATGGCTCGACTACTTTTACGCTCGATGATAGCGATCGCGCATCTGTCGGCACAACCATCATTCTGACTCTCCAAGAAGATGCTGAAGAGTATCTCGAAGAAGGATCGATCAAGCGCATGGTTCGCAATTATTGCGACTTTATGCCTGTGCCGATCAAGTTGGGCGATGAGGTGATCAATAAGCAGACTGCGCTATGGGACAAATCTCCAAAATCCGTTACCAATGACGAGTATCTAGAGTTTTATCGCTATCTCTATCCCTATCAAGATGATCCTTTGTTCTGGATTCACCTGAATACTGATTATCCTTTTGTGATTAAGGGGATTTTGTATTTTCCCAAAATGAAGGCTGATATTGATCCCAACCGTGGACAGATCAAGTTGTTCTGCAATCATGTGTTTGTCAGCGACAACTGCGATGATGTGATCCCCAAGTTCTTGATGCCTCTACGCGGTGCGATCGACAGTACTGATATTCCTTTAAATGTGTCGCGTAGTTTCTTGCAAGGTGATCCCAAGGTTCGCAAGATTCAAGACTTTATTGCTAAAAAAGTAGGCGATCGCCTGACTTCTCTTTACAGCGAGTCCCGTGAAGAATTTTTGAAGTGCTGGCAAGATATCAGTATCTTCATGAAATTTGGCTCGATGAACAGTGATAAGTTTTATCAGCAAGTCAAGGAGATTTTGGTTTACGCCACTACTAGCGAGTCTGATGAAGTTAAGAGCGAAAGCGGTAACTACACAACTTTGCAAGCTTATTTAGAGCGCAATAAAGCTGAACATGAAAATCAAGTGTTCTATACATCTGACCCGATCGCGCAGGGTACTTATGTGGAACTGCATAAAAATCAAGGCTTAGAAGTGTTGACCTTTGATGCATTCATCGACAGCCATTTTATTAATTTCCTTGAGCGTGAGTTTAAAGATATTAAGTTTGCGCGGGTGGATGCAGAAATTGACGATCGCCTAGTGGATAAGGATTCCAAAACGGAGATTGTCGATCCCAAAACCAATAAGACCAAGAGCGATCATCTCCAAGATATTTTCCGTGAGGCGCTTAACAAGCCCAAGTTGGTAATTCGCACGGAAGCAATCAAGGCGGAAGACGCAGCCTCAGCTCCTCCTGCAATTATTTTGTTGCCCGAGTCGGCGCGGCGGATGCAAGAGATGATGGCGTTGATGCAACAAGGTACGGTTAGTTTCCCTGAGGATCATGTGTTGCTGGTCAATACCGCGCATCCTCTGATGGAAAAGCTGATTGAACTAGACGGCAGTCAAATTCTGGTTGGTGGCAAATCTGAATCGCTGGATCTTGCTAACTTGATCTGTACCCATGTTTATGATTTGGCGCTGATGGCGCAAAAGAGCTTTGATGCGGACAGCATGAAGGGTTTCTTGCAGCGTTCTAATCTATTGCTAACTAAGTTGACTAGCAAAATTTAGGACTTTACAGTATGCCAAAAGTCTAACTTGACCGCTTTGCGGTCAGGTTAGACTTTTGGGGTTTATCAGTTCATAGAAATTTTAAAAGCGCGGCTCCGCCGCGCTTTTAAAATTTCTATGGGCTTTAAGTAAGCGCGAAACTATGTAGCTAATTATATAAATCCACAAAAGTGTAGTCACACTTTTGTGAATCAAAAAACAAACCTAGTATGGGTTTTTAAATAAAAGATGGCTACGCCATTTCTTTATTTGGTACGAGGGCGATCGCACAAGTTTCTTGGCAAAATATCCATTCCTAGCCCCAAAACTAGCGTTGCGCCGCAACGCTAGTTTTGGGGCTAAATTTAAAATCCTAGATCCGCTTTCGCTTCTTCGGCAACTCGTAATACCTCTGGTGTCGAAATTTCTTCCCAAGGCACTTCGCCAATCTCTCGATAAAAAGTCTCATCATAGGGACGGGTCTGCACCACCACAGGCATTGGCACAGCATGACCAAGAACTAGAGCTTGCTGTTTTGAGTCTAGCTTTGACAAAATTGTGCGTAGATTGCCACTGCCAGCAACGCCTGTAAAAATCGCATCAATATCTTTTTCATCATTTAACAAGGCGGTAATTCTCGTCCCAATCTGTGACATGACTTCATTATCAATTCCTGAAGGACGTTGATCAACAATTAATAAGGTCACAAAATACTTCCGCATTTCACGGGCGATCGTTCCAAAAATAGTTTGTTTTGCTGTATTGGGGGCGAGAAATCGGTGCGCTTCTTCGATGGTGATGGTTAACTGCTGCGGGCGATCGCAAATATTTTTAGTTTGTAAAAACCGCTCCGCTTGCTGCACATAGGAATGATGAATTCGCCTTGTAATGATATTGGTTGCCAGCATATAGGAGAGCAGATTGGATTGGGAGCCGAACTCAATCACAATATGCTTACCTGCGGCGATCGCATCTAAAATGCGCTTAATGTAATTTTCAGGGCAGGTTTGACGCAGATATTTGAGATCATCAAGGCGCGTCAGCTTGCGCTGGAGAGCCATAATCGAGGACTTACTCCCCATCTTCTGCTCACAAAACTCTTGGATTTCCGAGTTAGTCATCGCCAGAAGTCGCGAGATCCAAGCCTTACCAAATTCATTTCGCAAAATAATCGCATTCTCCAAACTCGCCTCCGAAAGATTTAATTCTTCGCGGATCAGCATCAAATCTTCGACATCAATTTGGTCATAGCTAATGTAAAGCTCTTGAGCGTCCCGCACACCTCGGCGCTTAGTTGAGTCGGGATCAAGGGTGTAAATCTGCACCTGTGCGGGAAAGAGTTGACGTAAGCCTTTAACGGTACTAAATCTCTTCCCTTCCGTGGCAGCTTCCCACCCATATTCGGAATGCATATCAAAAATTAAATTTACGGCAGCTTGCTTGCGAATAATTCCCGATAATAGCAGCCTAGTTAAAAATGATTTACCAGTTCCCGATTTACCAAATACGCCATTACTGCGCTCAACAAAGCGATCTAGATCAAGGCAAATTGGCACAGGCATATCAATCGGTTGCCCGATCGCAAAGTTGCGCTTATGAGGATCGTCTTCCCCCCCAAATACAATCCGAAAATCTCGCTCCGTCGCATCAAATACTTGGGAAAAGTGGCTAGGAATCGTCTTGACAGGCAATAGTTGAAAATCGTTTACTTCTTCAGCTAGGGCAAATTCATTATTTTTTTTGCGCTTCGTCTCTTTGACGCGATCGCCCCCCCTAGGCATTACTCTCTGCGTCAACAGATCCAATGGACTCGCAGGCACAAACATCAACATGGGCGTTAGATTGATCGTGCCAAAAGTACCTGTACCAGCCAAAATTTCTGTTAGGAAGGTATTTTCAGGATCGGGAGGATTTATTAAGATGCGAGGGCTAGCAGTTCCGAGGGTCACATCGGTGAGGATACAGAAAAATTTAGTATGTCTGCCATGCACCACTAAAAATTTACCAACGCGCATATCTTCTACCGATATCTCGCCATTTAGCCTCACTTCCAATCCATCGCTAAGGGAGCCTTGCACAACAATCCCCAATGGTTGCAACAAATCCATGCTAAACCTACTACATAATTCACCAGTCAAATAAGAGTGTAGTCCCGCCAAAGGAGGGACTACACTCTTATTTTGCAATAAAAAAGAGGATGCAACGCTCAGCGTTGCATCCTCTTTTTTACTTCCTAGTAACGACCGCCGCCGCCAGACTTGTTGTAGCCGCCGCGACCACCGCCGCCGCCGCCTCTGTTACCACCACCAAAGGAATCGCTGCTTTCACGAGGCTTAGCTTTGTTAACCTTGAGAACACGACCCATCCATTCAGCACCGTCTAGTGCTGTGATAGCGGCATCTTCTTCTTCATCCTTGCTCATTTCCACAAATGCGAAACCGCGGGCGCGACCAGTTTCACGGTCAGTGGGGAAATGAACACGGGTGACCTTGCCGTAATCTTCAAAAACGGGCTTCAAATGATCTTGAGTAACTTCATAGGACAAGTTACCAACGTAAATAGACATTATGCTTTCTCCAAGGAGTCAATGATTATGTAGAGATAGAGATGTCGGAGAGAAGCTTGTCACGATGAAACAGAAAAAAACTGTCAGTACAGAAAACAATTACTACAACCGATAAATACTTTTACCTTACGAGTAAGATATTAGCGCATATGTTTTAAGTTTGGTCATATTGTTACATTTTGTTTATTTTTCATAACATAGGGCTAGAGAAGAGACGATACCACCAAAATAT
>MNZA01000056.1:0-298 GCA_001873375.1 Oscillatoriales cyanobacterium CG2_30_44_21 | reverse complement strand
CGCGGCGGAGCCGCGCCTTCAACTCTCTCTCTTCTGGATTACTCACAGACTCAAAATTATTCTTGGTTTGGGTTTGAGTGCAAAGCGCTGGAAGCAGATATTGATGGAACTAAAATCTACTGTGATGGTTCTGCAATCTAACAGAGAACCAGAATTTTGGTGTCGTGGTTTAGCCACAAAATCTCTAGGGCTTGATCGGCAATTGCGGTAATACCAAAACCAAGAATGTTGTTCCGCCCGCTACGCGGGCGGAACAACATTCTTGGTTTTTAGGTTACTTATACCTAGCGACTTAAAA
>MNZA01000236.1 GCA_001873375.1 Oscillatoriales cyanobacterium CG2_30_44_21 | reverse complement strand
TTAATGTTTTGGGTTTTAAGCCAGTAAAGATTCTATCCATTTAGGAGGATTGGGAATAGAATTGCCCAGCCGATCTAAGACAATCCATGCGACTAGATGGACTAGCAGTTGATAGGCAAAGTTACTAAAAACAATTGAGGCGATCGCAAATAACTGGATAGCGGCAAAGTCTGGCTGCTCTAGAGATCCAAATAGCTGGATTAACCAATTCAGCAAGCTAGTAACCTGCACAATTGAGTAGTTCCAGACATTTTCACCTAGTAATAGCGATAAAAAAGCAAACTGAAAGGCAGTACCCGCCGAACCAATCATCGTGGCAATGCTCAAAGATCCTGACCATGGAAAATTTCTTTTCCAGAGAAAGCCCAAGGTAACGCCGACTAATCCGTGGGGAACAATGTACTGGATACTGCGAGTTGGCCCCATGAGGATCGCTAAGAGTAAAGCCGTGACAACCATTGCCATCCAAGAAGCTCGCCCACTCCACCGCAAATAAGCTAGAGCAGTCGGCAGGGGAAACAACATTCTTAATAATGGTCCCAAGGGAAAGTAATAATTAATTAAAAACAGCATCGCTGTGGTACTAGCTAGGAAAGCTGTTTCCACCATTTCACGGGGATTAGTGGGTGGCAAATGATCCTTTGGCAAATTACTCATAGGTTTTCGGTGGAAACTTCCTTGATCGCAGCCGTATCAGGTAGACGGCGGCGCAGTCCATAGAGCCAAATCAACCCCAAACTACCACCAGCAATCAGTCCGAGGCTAATCAGTTGAGCTGTGCGAAGTTGTCCCATCATTAAGCTGTCGGTGCGAAGTCCTTCGATCCAAAACCGACCGAGGCTATAGGCGATCGCATAGAGCATCGTGATTGTGCCTGTTCTCAGCTTAGGAAATCTCAAAAAGGTAAATATCAAAATTGCAAATACCCCAATATTCCAGAGCGACTCATATAAAAATGTGGGATGGAAATAGGCTTCGTTGATTAATTCTGCTGGGCGGCGATTGACAGGAATGAATAGCTTCCAAGGTAAATCCGTGGGAGCGCCAAAGGCTTCGGAGTTAAAGAAGTTGCCCCAACGACCGATCGCCTGTCCAAGAATTACGGCGGGGAAAATAATATCTGCCATCAACCATGTAGATATTTGCTGCCGTTTGCAAAATATAGTCGCCGCGATCGCGCCACCAATAATCGCGCCATGAATAGCAATACCACCTTCCCAAATCGCAAATACCTTGTACCAAGGTTGAGTTTGAAAGCGATGCCATTCAAAAATAACGTAATAAAGGCGGGCGCAGGGAATTGCGCCAACGACTAACCAGATCACCAGATCGCCAACCATCTCAGGATCGACATGGCGCTTTTTAGCCAGATTTTGAGCGAGTACTGTTCCCAAAATAATTGCTGAAGCAATCAGTAACCCATACCAACGAATCGAAAACGCACCAATTTCGAGGGCAATTGGTCCAGGAGAATTAAATTCAAAAGCTAGGGGCAGTAAATTAAACATCTTTAAATTTTGACAGATATACAGCGCTTTAAGCTTTCTTCAAATCGCAGAAATTTTTAAAAGGCTGGCTACGCCAGCCTTTTAAAAATTTCTAGAAATAAGTAAATGAGCGCCACGCTCATTTACTTATTTAAACCTGACTCCTGCTTGCTTGAGGCGAGCAAGTGCCTCACCAAGGCGATCGCAATTGGCGATCAGACTAATTCGCACGTAGCCCTCACCACCCTGACCAAAGGCACTGCCAGGGGTGAAGACTATCCCCGTACTTTCCAAAACTTTTAAGGCAAAGTTAGCGGATGTCATCCCTTCTGGAACAGGAATCCAGAGATACATCGTGGCAAAGGTCTTAGGAATATCCCAGCCTAATTCGGCTAAACCTGCAATCAAAAAATCGCGGCGCTCTTTGTAGCGATCGCAAACTGCTTCGAGGTAATGGTCTGGCAATTGTAGAGCCGTTTCCGCAGCTACCTGAATTGCCGAAAAGATGCCGTAATCAAGATTGGTTTTGAGAGTTCGCAAACCCTGAATTACATGGCGATTGCCCACTACAAAGCCAACTCGCCAACCCGCCATATTGTAAGTTTTAGAAAGGGTATGAAATTCTACGCCCACATCTTTACCGCCTTCAATTTCCAATAAGCTGGTGGGCTGGTAGCCGTCAAAGGCTAGCTCGGCGTAGCAAAGATCGTGAACTAGTAAAATCTCGTATTTTTGGGCAAAGGCTACTGCTTCTTCAAAAAACTCACGGGGGGCGATCGCGCCTGTGGGATTGGCGGGATAGTTGAAGTACATCACCTTGGCGCGTTGAGCAACTTCTTCAGGAATTGCTTTGAGATCAATCAACCAATTATTTTCGGCAGTGAGAATCATTTCATAAATCTCAGCACCTGCCAACATGGGACCACGAAAATGAGCAGGGTAAGCGGGGCTAGGCACCAACACGACATCCCCAGGATCAATATAGGCGATCGCCAAATGAACTAATCCCTCTTTAGAACCAATCAGGGGTAAAGCTTCGCCTTCAGGATCAAGTTGCACATTGTAGCGGCGGTGATACCACTCAGTGATGGCGCGGCGAAAGCTAGGTGTGCCTTCAAAGGGAGGATAACAGTGATTGCGAGGATTTTGGAGGGCAGCGATCGCCGAATCAATCACAGGCTGAGGGGTGGGGCCATCAGGATTGCCCATACCCAGATCAATTAAATCTAAACCTTGCTCTTTCGCTCGCAACTTTAGCTCATCTAAGCGGGCAAAAACATATTGAGGGAGTTTTTCTAGTCGCTGAGCGGGTTTGAGCCAAGTCTTCATTTGTGTTGTCGGAGCGTATTAAGGTTAATGGATTTGTAAATGCTTCAACAGTTTTACCATTATATTTCGCTAGTTTGGGATTATTGCGATGCTTTGCGCTTTTCTCAATACTTAGGACATTTTCCTAACGTAGCTATAAGCCTTGTGGGGTGGGGTTTTGATTTAGTTGGCTGTTAGCCCAAACGTTAACAGGGATTTAAGTAAAGCCTCAAATATTACATTTATATAGATAAGACCAGCGATAGGAGGTTCTAAAACTGTCCGAAGTATTGTCCCCAAAAACACTATTATTTTTTGCTGTCGGCAAGGATATTCCGTAATTATAGGGTGATATTTCTGAATAGACAAAAAGGCGATCGCTGAGCAAGCAAAGTTAACTTCGTAACAGAAGTGTCAGGAAAAATAAAAACTGACTCCATATCTGCTAAAGTAAATCATAAATTTGCTACCAGTCTCTACTGTATACAAAAAAGCGATGATTTTACTCAATGACATTTTAAAACTAAGCGCAAGTGATTTAGAAAACACAAAAGTTAGATTTAATATAAGAAATTCTGCAGGCGATCCATTATTTTTATTCAAGCACAGAAGAGATGAATTACAAATATGGCAATTTTGGAATTACAGAAAAAGAAAGTCTTTCAAGCTTGGGAACATAACCGTTGGATTTATTCGCATTGAAGGTAACAAATGGCTTTTGTTTGATATTAGTAGAATCACAAGAGATTTAAATAAATTCAATGATGTCGGATATGAGTACGAAAAAATTGAAGAATATGAAAAGTATTGTGGAAGATTAATCATTGAATTTAAAAATCGTTCAATGACTCTTATTAGAAACAGCCCTATTATTAAAAATTGTAAAGTCCTGCAAATCTTAGATGGTACTTTTGACAATGACATTTTTCCTGGCTACGAATATGTAAATGTGACATGGCAAGAATTAAGGCAAGTGATTAATAAAGATTCGTGGAAAACAGCACTTGAAAATCAAAAGGGGGTCTATCTTATCACTGACACTTCAAATGGCAAAATGTATGTGGGTTCAGCTTATGGGACAAATATGCTTCATGGGAGATGGTCAAACTATATAGGAAATGGTCACGGCGGAAATGTTGAACTAAGAGAATTATCATTTGATCATATACAACAATATTTTAAATATTCAATTCTTGATATTTTCAAATCTACAATTGATGACAAAGTGATTTTAAAGCGAGAATCATGGTGGAAGAAAAACTTAATGACAAACGAATTTGGCTACAATTAAGATTAATTGCGATTGTTAAATCTCGTAATGCATCTTAAATTCCTTGAGTTTGATGATAGTGAGTCGAAGCGATCGCATAGAATACACAGCAACCCATACTGCTATCTTATGCCTACCTTATCAAGCTTCTATGGACTAAAAATCACAATGAACTACAACGATCATAATCCGCCTTACATTCATGTTGAGTATCAAGATTGTGAAGCGATTATAATGATTCAAACAGGGGAAGTTTGTGGTCAAATGCCCAAAAGAGGACTAAACCTAATTTGGGAATGGCTTGATCTACACCAATCTGAACTATTGGAGAATTGGGAAAATGCACGTCAAAGAAAACCTCTTAACAAAATCGATCCCCTTCCATAAAAAGGAATTATTTCTTCATATTATCTCGGTGAAATATCTGGATAATTATCAATTAAAACTAACATTTAATAATGGAATAGAAGGGATTGTCGATCTGGAACAAGAATTGTATGGCGAAATATTTGAACCTTTGAAAGATAAAAGTTTATTTCAACAAGTATTTGTAAATAGTCGGACTATAGAATGGTCAAATGGCGCAGACTTTGCTCCTGAGTTTTTATTTGAAATTGCCTTCAACAAGCAATCTGTCTCTGTTTAGCTGACCAATGCAGTGGGGGCTTCGTCTATGAGCTACTTCATTACAAATGGAGCGATCGCTGTAGTAAACTTATATTCGCGATTTTGTTTAGAAGGATAAAAAATTAGTGAATTCGTTAGAGATTCTGCCCGAATTAATATCTGCGGATCAGTCCGTTCCGAGGCTTGGAGTTTTGGCTTCAGGTAGTGGCAGTAATCTCGAAGCGATCGCCAGAGCCATTGAAAATGGACAGTTGTCAGCCAAAATTGCGTTAATAATTTACAACGAGCCTGAAGCTGCGGTAAGACAGAGGGCTGAAAGGTTTGATATTCCCGCGATTTTAATTAATCACCGTGATTACAAGTCTCGCCAAGCTTTAGATCGGGAAATCATTAAACAACTTAAAGCTCATAAGGTTGATCTAGTGATTATGGCGGGATGGATGCGAATTGTCACCCAAGTACTGATTGAGGCTTTCCCAGAACGCATTTTGAATATTCACCCGAGTTTGTTGCCTAGCTTTAAGGGTATTCATGCGATCGCGCAAGCCTTTGACTATGGAGTCAAGATTACGGGCTGTACTGTGCATTTGCTAAGCCTAGAGGTTGACAGTGGCAAGATTCTCAAACAAGCTGCTGTTCCAATTTTTCCAGAAGATACTCTTGAGGTTCTCCAAAAACGTATTCAAGTTCAAGAGCATCTTATTTATCCACAGGCGATCGCTGAATATCTAAAGGAACGTAGCGCCAAGGGACTTGGCGCTCAAACCTAAATCCCGCATAAATTTGCAAGCGTTGTTCCGTAACGCTTGCAAATTTACTTTGACAACTGCCAAAATCTAAGCCCTCAACGGGATTTGAACCCGTGACCTTTCCCTTACCAAGGGAATGCTCTACCACTGAGCCATGAGGGCATTTTTTAATGCTTTGCAATTATTACATAATGATGTGCATTTTTTGGCATAATTAAAATTTTTTTTGTGACTTTATCTAAAAAGTTGGGTTTGGCAAAGTAATTACAGCGCTTTGCGCTTTAACTAGTTTTTTGATGGCGCGGCTTCGCCGCGCCATCAAAAAGATGGATAGCCCTTACGGTACAATCGTGGCATTACACCTGATTTTTGAAGTCATTGTCATGAACATCACCGTTAAACTGCGCCGTCAGGCATCCCGCACCAGTGAGCCGACTTTTCAGACCTATGAAATTGAAGTTGATCCAGAGCGCACCACCGTACTCGATGCGCTGATTAAGGTTCAGGGTGAGCAGGATGGATCGATTGGATTTCGGCGCAATTGTCGCAATGCTATTTGTGGTTCCTGTGCGATTAGGGTGAATGGTAAGGCTGGGCTGGGCTGTCAGAAACATATCAGCGAAGTTATGGGCGATCGCGACGAAGAGTTGGTGCTAGAGCCGATGCAAAATTTGCCCGTGATTAAGGACTTAATCGTGGATATGACTAAGTTTTGGGATAATCTTCAGAAAGTTGATCCCTATGTTTCGACTGCTTCTCGACAAATTAGTAAGACTGAGTTCTTGCAAACTCCCGCCCAACGTGCCAAGTTACAGGCGGCGGCAAACTGCATCCTCTGTGGGTCTTGCTACTCTGAATGCAATGCGGCAGCAGTTAACGATCGCTTTGTGGGACCTCACGCATTGGCGAAGGCGTATCGTGTGATGACCGATAACCGTGACGATCGCACCGATGCGCGGGTTGAGAAATATAACGGATCAGGTTTTGTGTGGGACTGCACCCGTTGCTACAACTGCAACGAAGTTTGTCCTGTGGAAGTGCAACCCCTTGATCGCATTTCGGGAATTAAGCAGGAGATTCTCTCTGATCGCGATTTGCCTGAGTCCACCGCCCAACGCCATCGGCACACGATGGTCGATCTAGTCAAAGAAGATGGCTGGATCGATGAAAGTAAGTTTGGAGTCCGTGTACTTGGCGATAGTTTTCGAGATTTGAAGGGATTATTGAGTATTTTCCCCCTCGGAGTTCGCATGGTTTTAAGCGGCAAGATGCCCTATCCTTGGCAGTTCCAAAGGTCTGAGGGTGCTGAAGAAGCAAGGGCTTTGATTGAGGCGATCGCCAGTAAAAAAGATCGAAATTCTAGTAATTGATTTACAGCGCTTTGCGCTCAGATCCGAACCAGTAATAAATTTGAAAGCGTTGCGAAGCAACGCTTTCAAATTTATTACTGGTTTGTTTGCTTGGCAACTGCTGGAAAAAGCCTTACAGCAAAATCTCCTGAAACCCTCACCCCTAGCCCCTCTCCCGCGGGAGAGGGGAACTAGAAATGTTGTTTACTCCCCTTCTCCCTTTCTGGGAGAAGGGGTTGGGGGATGAGGGCAGATTGGTTTTGGATTTTTGGCGGCGTAGCGCCATTCCTCCGCCAAAAATCGGTTTCTTCTTTGACAGCGGAGCATCTATCATAGGCAACAGAGCTGAAGTTCTTCAAAAATAAAAACTTCATGCAAATTTTGTATGCCTGTCTCCTCTCCAGATCAACAACAACGCGATCGCCAGATGTCTCTCAAGATATTGCTGATCGTTCCGTTTGTGACGCAGGTGATCGCCGCCGTAGGGATTACGGGCTGGCTATCAATTCAAAATGGAAGAGAGGCGACTCAAGAACTAGCGCCCCAGATTGGGCAAGAAGTGACCAATACCATCGAAGCCCATGTGCGGGGATATTTTGATGCGCCGTTAGAAGTTTTGCAGGCTCACGGAGCCTCGGCGCAAGTTGGTAATCTGGAATTAGACAATCTGGATAACTTGGAGTCGTTGTTTTGGCAGCAGATGCGCCAATCGCGCAGCCTCTATTTCTTTTATGCTGCTAATCCTCAAGGTCAGTTCATTGGAGTGGAACGGCGCGGAGAAGATAATTTATTACTGCACCGCTCTTCTAATCCTGATTTAATGTCGATCTTGCCGAAACTTGCCTTGGGTGCTTATGCCAATGCGTTACCCCAAAGGTTAATCTATCGCCTCGATCAGCAGGGCAAGGTTCTTAATCAAATTGAAGTAAATATTTACGATCCGCGCGATCGCCCTTGGTATAAACAGGCGATTAGAACCAAGAAAACCGCTTGGAGTCCCATTTATTTATTCGCGTCCCGCCCGATCTTGGGAATTACGGCTTCTCTGCCGATATATAAGAATGCAGATTTGCAAGGTGTATTAGCGATCGACTTGCCCCTATCGCAAATCGGGGATTTTTTAAAGCAACTGAAAATTGCCAAAACAGGACAGGCTTTTATTATCGAAAAGTCAGGAAATCTGGTGGCTACTTCTACAAATGAATCGACCTATCAATCGATTCCTGACGGACAACAACGAGTTGCGGCAACTCAAAGCCAAAATCCTATACTACGCTTAGCGACGCAGGGTCTTCAGCAGCGCTACCCCAACCTTGAGCAGATTCCCAATCAACAGCAAATCCAATTGCAATGGAATGGCGTAACCCAGTACGTGCAGATTACCAGATTGCAGACGGTCGAGGGATTAGACTGGCTGTTGATTGTGGCGGTATCGGAAGATGATTTTCGCGATCGCATTAACATCAATACGCGCAACACGATTGTTTTATGCCTATTAGCTCTAGTTTTTGCCAGTGTGACAGGCTTTTATACTTCTAAATGGATAGCTCAGCCCGTAGAAAAACTGATCGATGCTTCCCATTTACTCGCTAATCTCTCGGCTTCGGCGGACTTAGCCAATGGACAGCCCTATCGCCCGATCAAGACTGCCAATGTGCGCGAATTATCGATTCTGGCGGAATCCTTTAATCAAATGGCGCATCAATTACAGGTGTCATTTACGGAACTGGCTCAGAGTAAAGACGAACTAGAAAAGCGAGTCGAGAGACGTACAGAGGCTCTCAAAACCAGTGAAACCAAATACCGCACTCTTGTCGAAGCGGCTAATTGCATTATTTTAAGAAGGAATACAGAAGGAACCATTAAGTTTATCAATGAATATGGATTAGCTTTCTTTGGCTTTGGCGATGAGTCAGAGGTAATTGGGGAAAGTATTAGCAGCGCCACTGGTCAAGATAGTGACATTACCCTTGGAGAAACTCTCTTAAATTGGATGGATTATCCCATTCAAGATCCTGAATTGGAGATGTTTCAGGAAGAGCAGGTGCAGCGCAGTAACGGTGAACTGGTGTGGATCTCTTGGTCAAATCGCCCGATCTTAGACGAGAGCGATCGCCTGATCGAGATTCTATCAATTGGTATTGATATTACCGAAAGAAAGCGAGTTGAATCGACCTTAGAAGAATTTCTCAGTTTACAAAGAGCAACTTTCGAGTCGATCGCCGATGGCATTTTGGCAGTTGATTCCCTTGGACATATCACTAGCTACAATCAACAATTTGTAGATATGTTTGGATTGTCGCCCGAAGTATTAGCGATGCCAGACTATGCTTTGCGATTGGAATTTTTGGCGGAACTCATGTGTGAGCCTGATCAGTTTATGCAGCGATCGCAAGAATTCTATCGCCATCCTGATCAAGAAAGTTACGATCTATTGGAACTAAATGATGGTCGAGTCATTGAGCGTTACTCGCGTCCGCAAAGGCTAGGCGCTCAGATCATCGGTCGGGTGTGGAGCTTTCAGGATATTACGGCAAGGGTCAGAGCCGAACAGGCTTTAACAGAACAACAAACATTTTTACGTTTAATCATTGATAGTATTCCCCAGCAAATATTTTGGAAAGATACTAGTTTGACTTTTCGGGGTTGCAATCGCATCTGGGCGACTTACGCGCAACTGGATAGCCCTGAAAGTGTGATTGGCAAGACTGACTATGATCTGATTAGCAATCCAGAACTAGCTAATTCTTTCCGTCAGCATGATCAACAAATCATGGACTCTAATGTTCCTGAACTGCATCTCATTCAACGCAAGCTCAACCCTGACAAGGAAGGTCAATCAATCTGGCTTGACATCAGCAAGTTACCGATCATTGATGCCGACGGTAAAACCATTGGCATTTTGGGCGTACTAGATGACATTACGCACCGCAAACTCGCGGAAGAAGCTCTGCAAATAGAACAGGAAAAATCAGAAAGACTCCTGCTGAACATTCTGCCCAAGGCGATCGCCGATCGCTTAAAGCAGTCCCACGGAGTCATCGCCGATAGTTTTGAGTCAGTGACAGTTCTATTTGCGGATATCGTTAACTTCACTAAGATTTCATCGGAACTTTCGCCCCAAGACTTGGTGGATCTGCTTAATTTGATTTTTTCCAATTTTGATACCCTTTGCGAAACTTACGGGCTAGAAAAAATCAAAACGATTGGTGATGCCTATATGGTGGCGGGGGGCATTCCTGTACCAACTAGCGATCATGCCGAGGCGATCGCATCTATGGCAATCGAAATGGTGAACAAAGTCGCCGAACTTCGCCACTCCACAGGCAAACAACTGCAAATCCGCGTTGGCATTCACACAGGCGCAGTGATTGCAGGGGTGATTGGCACGCAAAAGTTCATTTACGATCTATGGGGCGACACTGTGAATGTGGCGAGTCGCATGGAGTCCCACGGCGAAGTGGGCAAAATCCAAGTCACCCAAGAAACTTACGAACTGCTCAAACATAAGTTTGAACTATGCCAACGCGGCGCGATCGTGGTCAAAGGCAAAGGAGAAATGCAAACCTACTGGCTAATAGCAAAGCGCTGTTATGTGACAACTTGAGAACAGGGTCAGAATTTGGCTGATGTCTCAAGGTAGATATTAGCGATCGCTTTTGCCATGTTTTGAGCTAAAAACTTTTCGGTAATTGTATTAACTCCAGCGTTGGCAAATTGCTGAAGAATTTTTGGATTGTCGATCGCTTTGTGCATTATTTGAGTTAGTCCTGCGATATCTTTGGGCTTGACGAGATAACCATTAATATTGTTGGTAATAATTTCAGGGATACCATCAACATCGGTGGTAATACAGGGCTTGCCCATTGCTAGGGCTTCTAATAGGGCGATCGGTTGACCTTCCCAGAGTGAGGGCATTACAAAAACATTGATCGCCGACAAAAATTCATCAACATCAGAACGCGCACCTAAAAATACAACGCGATCGCTAATTTGTAGAACCTCAGCAAGTTTGATTAATTCATCTTTGAGTTCGCCATCACCAATAATTAGCAATCGGGCGCGATCAGCTACTTGGGCAAAGGCTTGTAATAGATATTTATGTCCTTTTTGTTCATGGAGTCTGCCAACGTTACCAAATACAAATTCAGTTGGGGTAATGTCAAATATCTTTCGAGATTCTTCTTTGTTAGTTGGATGAGAGAATTTGTCGATTTCAATTCCGTTATAGACGATCGCTGTTTTTGATGGAGTTGCGACTTTGGCGGCGATCGCTTTTTCATAGTCAGAACGGCATACACAAATTATTTGATCGGTAATATTTAAAAGTAATTGGTCTATTTTTTGAAAAATAGCTATTTTGATTTTTTGTTGGGGGGATTTAATTTGAATATTATTGAGATAATGCAAGCCGTGATAAGTATGAATAATTTTAGGCTTATGTTTTAAGCAAGCGGCGACTAATCTTCCCCAAAATCCTGCTGTGCCGCCATGTGTATGAATTACATCAAATTTTTGAGTTTTTAAAAGTTGATAAATATTTTGAAAGGATTGCCATGTGAGTTTGTTGGATATGGCGATCGCATAGGTGGGGATGTCTAGTATTTGGGCTTGATTAACTAGCCAGCCCTTTGATTCGGTGGCGATCGCGACTTCGATATTCTCACGTTGTAGATACTTGGATAGTAATAGAACGTGCATTTGACCTCCCCCAAGGCTGGCATCATCGATCATTGCTAGCACGCGAAGTTTTTGCGGATGTTCTTGACTTACTGCCATGTTTTACCAAGTTTTTTAATGAATCCATGATAGGTTCCAAGTAAGCAAGCGTAAATCTTTTCTATTTTCTTTTCTTTCTCAAAAAATGCGATCGCAATCATCTTCATAAACATTGTTTTAATACGATGAAGTGAGGCTGTAAATTTATAAAATCCTTTAGCGTAATGGATTACGAGATAAGTTGTGTTACGACAACTGTAGTAATAACGCAGAGCAGAGTAAGAGTGAAATACCCAGTTAAAATTTAGTAGTTTGACATTAATCGGGTTTGCATAGTTATGTTCTAGCTTAGCTTTTGTAACTATAAAGTTTTTAAATCCTTGTTTTTTAAATTTCAAGCCATAGTCAAAGTCTACGCCATCAATAAATAAATCAATGAATGGAAATTCAGTTGATTTTGCAGATTTGAGATCGATTAAGGAACCAGAAGTTATTGGTGCATCGCATTCATAAATATAATCATCGTTGATATTATGTTTGCAGTGAATGAATTTATCATTTATGAAGTTTACGCCGCCTATTACTGATTGGCTGCGTTTGTCATAGGCAGTTGGCGCTAATATTCCTACATCAATATTTTGCTTACTTGTCAAATAGTGGTGGGCTGACAATAGCAACTCTAAGCAATCAGGACTAGGAACACTATCTTGATCGAAAGTCCATATAAAATCATATTTTTGCTCTATCAGCCATTCTAAGGCTTTGGTTATTCCTTTGCTAATTCCTATGTTATCTGGACAGTGACAAATTACCATCTCTATGTCATGACATCTTAGAGGTAAAGGATAATCAGAGTTATCAATTACATATATGAGTGAAACATCAACTGATTGAGATTCAATTGATTGAACACAAATATTTGCTGATAATTCATCTCTGTAGCAAGTAATGTAAGCAGCTATCTTCGTTTGCATGACGAATATTAACTCATTTCTTTAAAATTTTCTTGAGTGTCCTTTTAACTTTTAATCTTAGAGAAAAGGGTAATTTCTGTTTTATCTTTCTAAGATAATTGACTATAATCGATTCCAATTTTGACAGATTATGAGAATTAATAACTTCTGGTTTTAGTTGAGTTAAAGAATAGTGATTTGCAAGTATTTGTCGGATAGTTTCAATTTTTTCTGCCTTGACGTGAAACCTTGGCGGATGTGCAGAAATATTTTGAAAAAAAGATTCTAATTTATTGATAGAAGTTTCCCATTCCATAGATTCAGCAGTTAACTGTCCATTTTCTTGAAGATACTTATATAAATTTTTATCATTTATTAGCCGATTTAAAGCTTGACGAGCTAAGTTTACATCTCCATTAGGTATAACTAAAGCATTGTATTCATCTTTGATGTACTCATCATATCCAGTAACGTCACTAACAACACACACTCCACCGCAAGCCATCATTTCTAAAGGTGGACCAAAAAAGCCTTCTACACTGCTTAGTTTAACCAAAATATCGCAGCTTGAATAAATATTTTTCATTTGATTAAAATCAACTTTGTGAAAAAATCTATCAATCTGCCACTCTGGAGATGGTTTGCCACCATTAGAAACACACCAAATTTCGCATCCCAATCCTTGGCTTGCCTCGACTGCTTCCTTTACTCTTTTGAAAGGAGAATCTATTGTACCTTCTACTAAGATTCTTAATTTATCTTTCCGCTTTTCAGCGATCGGTTTATCAGGATAAATGATACTAGGATCAAGGGCATTAGGAATATAGGCTGCTTGATGACCGAAGTAATCTCTGAGCCACTTAGCGATCCACTTAGCCTCAGTCATATAATGAATATTACACAAGTAAGTTAAAACGACCCAATTTTTGATGATTGGATCGTCATAAAATCGAGTCTCATCCGATTGAACAAAATAAACTTTGTGGTTAGCAGGAAACTTTAGAACTTGTATAACTGTGTCCCAAAACGTTGCCACGCAAATATCTACAGCATCAGGAAAGTCTTTGGGATGCACAACAGAACAATTAAAATCTGGGAACCAAGAAAAAGATTTTGGATTTGCAGCAATAGACTCGTCTAAGATACAAATAGATACATCATGACCACGATTAGCAAGTCTTGAAGCATGCTGTAAAACTATGATGTGACCACCACACACTAGGTCAGATAAAAGTACATAAACTATTTTCATAATAATGATTTGATTCCTTCTTCCAAGCTAACTAAAGGTTGAAACCCTAATTTTTCTCTTGACAAGTTAACATCAGCAAAAGAATGACAGACTTCGCCCTGACGTGACGGTAGGAAATCTGGCTCTAGGTAGTATCCTGTTTGCTGTGAAATTAAATTAAGTAAATCTAAGAGGTTAGTTTGATGACCTGTGCCAATATTAAAAACTCGATGCTGTTTTATGATACTGCTTGATAATGTTGCTGCCAAAATATTTGCTCTTGCTACATCGGAAACATGAATAAAGTCTCGGCTTTGCTGACCGTCTCCATAAATCTGAGGATTCTTTCTCTGACGGTAACATTCTACAAAACGAGGAATAACAGCCGCGTAGTCAGAATCAGATCTTTGACGGCGACCATAGACATTAAAGTATCTTAGACATACAGTTTCTAAACCATAAGAATGGTAAAAGCTTTCTGCTAAAGTCTCTGCTGTCATTTTGCTAGCAGCGTAAAGAGATTTAGGTGCAGGCAAGTATGTTTCTAGCAAAGGCAGACTATTAAAGTCACCATAGATAGAACAACTAGAAGAAATAATTACTCTTGATACCTTTGATTCAACTGCTGCCAAAAGTACATTTAGAGTTCCAGTATTATTAATATCATGACATTTCAATGGATCTTTAATTGACTCTGACACAGATGTTAAAGCCGCCAAGTGAAAAACATAGTCTGAACGGCTCATTAAAGATAAAAGATTACTATAACTTCTGATATCTGACCTAACTAAGTTTACTTGTGATTCTATAGTTTCCAAATTGCTGACTTTCCCAGAGGATAAATCGTCCAAAATAACTATTTCTACTGTCTTAAATTGTCTAATTAGCTGTACAGCCAAATGAGAACCAATAAAGCCACAGCCTCCAGTAATTAAAATTTTCATTTTTACAAAATAATCCTCATTGCCAATTTTGTCATTAATCTCTAGTAATAATATTTTAGGTTCTTTGCCTACAACGTTATGGGCAAACAAGTCTTATTCTACTATTATTTATGTTTCGCAATTAATCTGCTTACTACTTTGAAAAAATTATTTAGTAGTTTTTGTGATTTAAGTTTAACTATTCTTGCTTGAAAAGAAAATTTGCTAAAACCGTCAAAATCACATTTATTGTATCTATTATTTATAATGTCATCAAAAAATTGGGGGAAGACATCTTTAGTAGAAAGATAGCCCATTACCTTTTTCCTTCCATTCTCTGCTATTCTCAGTCTTTCATAATCATTATCTAGGTAATATTTAACTTTTTGATGAAGATCTCTGGGACTTAATACTTCCACATAATCCTGACCAGCTATCAGATATTCATTGTAACTTAATTTTTCACTAATTACCATTTTCCCAGTTGCCATTAACATTTGCATTCTAGGCTCCCAAGAAATTTCATTCTCAGCATGAATATTCAATAAGATTTTGCTCTGATTCATATAGTTAACTAATGGCTTTCCCCACATTCCATGACAAATATGTAGAAAGTTGTAATGATGTTTTAGATGACCAAAAAATTTTTCCCTGTGATTTGTAGAACGTCCTATAAAAAAGAAATCCCACTTCTCAGAAATACCTTCAACTGGCTTATAAATGTCTGTGGATACGGGAAAGCTAAACTCACCGCTCAACAGAATATTGTCTTCTTTGATAAATTCTACAGATGTTTTGTCGTAATGAAATACATAGTCAAAGCATTTGTCTTTTATCGCTCTAACAAAATGCTCGTACCTATTTAAAGAATCCAAACTAAAATTTATTCGACCATCAATATATTTGGGGAAAACTTCACTTGAAAGATTGATTTTTATACCATTTAAATTACTTAAGACATCAATCGGAACAAATTCCCCTCTAAAAAAAACGTTTATATCTGCATCAAAGGTTTGTAAATCAATAAAGTCAGTTGAATCCATAGAGAAGTTTAGGTCAAACTCTCTAACTTCTGCTAGTAAGTCCAACTCATTTTCGTAGCAAAATCTAAAATATTCTGGCTGACCAATAAATGCAATTTTCATAAATGAATTGAGTAATGTATCAATTTGAGTCAAAAACAAAGTGCTTACTCTTTTAGGAGAAGAACCAACAATCATTTCGGAACAAGCATTAAACAAGAAAACTCAAGCAAATATTTCTATGTGGCTGATCTGAAATTAATAATTTCCTTTAATTTAACCCATAAATTACGAAGTTTCCAGAATTTAGTATTTTCCATATCCGCTATTTTAAGCTGATGTTCTTTCAGATGAAATTGATATTCTTGTAATTGAAGCTGGAAATATTTAATCTCGTTGTCAAGATTTTTAACCCTAGATTCTAACCATGTTAAATGCTTTTCTAAAGAGTTATTATTTAAATAATATCCGTATTGACGGTAAAGCTCTAAAAGAGATGGATAAACAATAAAGTTCTCTTTTATTTTTTGCCCATTACTCCCCCATACGCATAAAAAATACGAACATTTTTCTGGATCAACACCATCAGATATTGGCAGCCTCTGCGTATCAGCATATTTCAAATTGTTAATAATACTCTTAGAAGATATATTACTTGTTGTCTCGCTATACAAATCAATATTGCCTATACCAATTACACTAGTCCCTAGCATAATTTGTGAAACTGAACCCAAATGTCTTTCACATAGTTCTTGGAACTCGCTCAAGCTGTATTTGTGCAAGTGGTAGGGATTATCCTGTATCTGATCCTGATACCACCAATAATCATTAGGACAAGAAATAACAACAATACCGTTGGGCTTCAACACAGTTTTTATGCTTTTTATGAAAAAGTCGGGATCTTTAAGATGCTCTACCGTTTCCAAAGATACAACTAAATCAAAACTTTCTGAATCCAAAAAAGATTCCATGCCTCCTAGATCATGACATATATAATTGATCTTAGAACTTTCAAAGTTCTCTTTAGCTGACTTAATAGCTACCTCAGAAATGTCAATAGCTGTAACTGATTTGGCACTCCAAAATTCAGCCATTAAGAAAGATCCATATCCCTCTCCGCAAGCGGCATCAAGAACATTCTTGTTTTCACAAAGGCTTTTGACTACAGAATACCTTGCTAAATGATCTACAATATCCAGAGTTTTGTAATGAGGATCTCTAAAATCTAGTCTTTCATTTACCATTTGAAGTTAACTCTGAGATATATGTTAATTAATTCGATATGTAATAACAACTAAACGATACAAATAGTAGTTATTAAATTTGTATTAACTCATAAGAATTAACTAAAAAGTAAAAAGTATTACTCCAGGTTAAATACCATGAATCTATCTTATTTAGCATAATACTATGTTATGAACTATTGCAAGTGTGAATCTTAAAAAATTGTCCATCGTCTATGATCACCATCTCAAACTAGTAGTCCTTAGTGGCGCGGAAAACTTTTCGAGGTCTTATTTGAGATTTTATTTAGGTAAATTGATCGCTTGAAATAGCCTATTTACAAGGCTTTGAATAAAAGCTGTTAAAACACGTCTTAGGTTAAGACTACGACATAATGCGGGTTTCAAAACTTTTCTGCACCACTAAGCCAGTAGCCGACAAATCCCTCAACCCCGCTCCAGCCTACCCAAAACCACCAAACTCTCCAAATCCTCCAAAGCACTCGGCAAATACCGACCGATCGCCATCCTTGCCCGCCCCAACTGCCAATCTGTCGCAACACCCAACATCCGACTAATATCAGCAATATCTTGACTGCGACCCGCAATTAACTTCATTAACACCAAATAGGGCAGATCGATCACTGGCAAACCATCTGGAGCAAAATTCGGACTACCAATCGCCTCCACCACCCAATCTCCATCAAACGCCCACACAACCAAAGACGTACCGTCAGCTAACCGCCATTGAGTACCAGCAATACTCAAATCCCCAATTTTCTGTCCCCTCGCATTCTCTAAATCTTCATATACCAACTGAGCATCTTCATCTCTAACTAAAATATCTAGGTCAAGAGTCATCCTTTCAGGCATATAGAGTCTTGTCGCCACACCCCCGACCACCACAAAATTAGCTTGTTTAATAATCTCGTTAAGATTTGCCACAGGATAAGTCCAACTCAGACTGTTTAAAAATTCTAAGCTGCTGCCAGATCCTTTCTTGACATATTTGATTACCAGATTAATAAATTGCTTGCGTTTTTGAGCATAAGGATCAGCAACTAACGTCATAAAGCTTTAAATGGGTAAATTATCAGGATCAATACCTTGCGGGTTCCCCTTACTTTCATCATAGATCTTATTCAGGACTATCCTCGCTAAATTGATCGATCGCCTCCACCAAACCTTCCGAATAAGGCTCAATCACAGTCGCGCAAACATGAAGATCGGCAAGAGCCTGAGAAAACTCATCCGAAGCCAAGTCAGATTTTTTAATTACCTCAATCGCCGCCAGCGCTTGTTCCAGACAGCCAAAAATCAATATTGAGCATTGAGTCAATATCTCTAGCAAACAGCCATTCATTAGGGAATTGATAACCTTTAGCCTCATAATCATCTTGAACCTTGCGTAGCGCCAGCCCCCAAGCTACCGCAAACAGATCATCCCAAAACCTTTTTAGACTTGGCATATCATCAAGTTCCACCTTAATTTCAGCCCGTTGTTCGCGAATCGTGCGCTCCCATCCATTGAAATCCTGAGGCATATCAATATAAATACGCTTAATCAAGTGTTCCAACAAAGTTTTTAGACGATTTCTAACCTCTTTTTTCTCAGAGCGCCCCAAAGCCTCGATCTCCTCTATCAAATTTTCCAAGTCCAGATGCTCAAAATTCCTAGTCCTCAAATTAACTACAGTCTCTTCAGTCCATTGCAAGAAATCATGATCATATAAGGATTTACAAGTGATTAATTGCATTTATCGTCTCCTTTGTTTTCTAGTCAAGTATCATAATGTCTTATTCAAACAGGTAAATTATCAGGATCAATACCTTGCGATCGCAGATATTTAGTATCACAGAACATATTCTAAATTTTGAGTCATTATCTCAGAACTGCAAGGGTTGACTCAGGAAACTTATCTATAACCTTGAGAAGAACTTTAGCTGTCCCCTTAGGATATCGCTTGCCCTGCTCCCATTGGCTAACCGTATTGCTGGAAATATTCAAAATCTGCGAAAACTCCGTTTGACTCATCCCAAGTCGCATTCTTATCTTTTTTACAAATCTTGCCATCTCCTGCATCGCCTCGAAATCATCTATGGACTCCTGTAAGGCGATATCTTGCTCCGTAGTCCCATCGACACGCAAAACATCAATACGCCCTATTCTCACAACCTTATCAGGGCTAATTGTTGCTGATACTATCTTCATATTGTTTAACCTCTCTCTGGTTGGCTTTACGCGCCGAAATAATCCGAGTTATCTCACCACGCAAAGTATAGACTACAAAAAATAAACGACCTTCAACTATGCCTGTGACTTGATACCGATCTTCGCCATAACTGTATCTTTTGTCTTCGTGAATTATGCGCTTAGAATCAAAAAATACATTTGCCGCATAGGCAAAATCAAATCCTCGATCCCTGAAACAAGTTTCACTTTTATGATCATCCCATTCAAAATTCATAACTTGCTGATTATTGACCGCCGCAGTTACGGCAAATTATCAGGATCAATACCTTGCGATCGCAAATAAGCCGCCAACCTATCCGCCCTTTGGCTTTCAGCCTCAGCTTTCTCCGCTAAAGTTGGTATCCAACCTGTTCGATCATACCAACGCAACCATAAACTCGAAAAATTGCGGTAAGTACCCTGCCATAAACCTAAGCCTAGCCCTAAATTTTCGATCCATAAGCGGTTTTCTGGTAAAGCGATCGCCTCATAGCGATCTCCTGAAATCTTAAAAACCCTCAGATTATTTTCGTAGCGATCGTAAACAACATAATAGGGGATTCGCAAAATCCGCTCGTAAACCTCCCACTTAGTCGGTGGTTGATTGATCTCTCGCAATCTTCGCCCTAAATCCTCTGCCTCTGTCCCTGGTGATAACAACTCAACCACTAAGAAAGGCGAAATCCCCTCTTGCCATACTAAATAGCTCAACCTCATTTCTGGATCAGATGTAACTTTTGGCAAATCCACAACCATGTACCAATCAGGTCGCTTGTACCACTGCGTATGCCTTGGATCGTAATAAAGATTTAGATCACTCGCCAGCAAAATTTCTTCTGGCAAATAACCAAAAGGCTGACAAGTCTCGGTCAACAAAGCCGCTTGGATAATGTGAAATTCATCGGGCAAACCAGACTCTCCTACCAACTCACTCGGTAAATCGTACATCGTGGGCATCGTCTCAAGGGGCGATCGCGGATGAATTGGCTGATACATGACTAGCCTCAAATAACACTATCTAAATAGGATTTTACAACTTCTTTCGAGTCTCCTGCTAATTTGAGATTGCCTTTATTGAGCCAGATCGCTTGATCACAGGAGCTTTGAATAAAATCCATTGAATGGGACACTACTAAAATTGTGACATGAGACTCCCAAAATTTGTCGATACGGCGCTGGCACTTATGCTTAAAGCTCTCATCACCCACGGACAAAACTTCATCAAGAATTAATATTTCTGGTTGGATATCGGTGGCGATCGCAAAGCCTAATCTTGCCACCATCCCCGAAGATAGCCCCTTAACAGGTACAAATCGATAGTCTTCTAACTCAGCAAAATCCAGAATTGAATCAATCCGTTCCTTCATTTCGGCTCTAGAAAATCCTAACAACACTCCATATAGCAGAATATTATCCATCACCGAAATTTCTGAGTCAAAACCTGCCCCCAACTCAATCAAAGGTGCAATCTGACCACGTACGCGCACCGTGCCAGTAGTGGGCTGTAATATTCCTGAAATTACTTTTAAAAGCGTGGACTTACCCGCGCCGTTGCTGCCAATAATGCCAATCTTTTCCCCTTTTTCTAAAACTAAGTCAATCTTGTCCAGGACTAATTTCTTAGCTGGTTGACGATATTTTCCCTCAAAAAAAGATAGAACTGTTTTCTTCAGGTCATAGGAAAACTCTTCCTGCGTCCTACGCCATAGACAAACTTGGTCTAATCTAATCGCTTCTTCTGCCATTTACAACAATTCCACTACAACAAATCCATGAATTGCGATTGCGAATGGTGAAAATAAGCCCAGCCCAAAACCGCAAAGATCGTACCACTTAACAAAGCACTAGCCACCATCATTACATCAGGAAGGTTTCCAGAGAGAGTAATTTGGCGCAGACTCTCAATAATAGGTGATAGGGGATTAATACTCAAAAAAGGTTTGACGGCAGGTGGCACGATCGCCGCAGGATAAAAGACAGGACTACTGATCCATATCATAAAGGTGACTAGCTCATAAAAATAGGGCAAGTCACGAAAAAATATGTAAAGTGCGCTAACAAAAAAGCCTACACCCACGCAAACAAGTACTAGCGCCACAAAAGGCAAGAGGATCGCAAAAACATTAAGTAAATTGTGAGACTTGACCAACGCCACAATTGCTAATAACGGGTAAGCTCCCATCAAGAACTGAAACACATTCGCCACAATCATCGACACAGGGAAAACACTTACAGGCAAACGAATTTTATTTAGCAAAGCACCATTACCGACCACACTAGTCAAAGCCTGCATCGTTGAGGCAGAAAAAAAGTTGATTACGATCAATCCTGTTAAAGCTGCCAAAACATAATTCAAAACTGAATTGCCGTAATGTTGGGCAAAAGTTGAACCAAAAATTGCTGTGTATAGCCCCGTCATAATTAAGGGATTTAGCAATGACCAATAGATACCCAAAAACGAACCTCGATAACGCACTTTTAGATTGCGCTCCACCAAGACCCTCAATAGCTCTAGGTAATGTTGCAAGTCTTTGCTAATGTATTTATTGCTTAATGACAGACTCATCTGGAGTCAATACCTCGTTATGATGTCTTGAGCTTAAGTTCATTGACTATATTAGTTGTATTTTGGTCTGTTTAAATTATTTTGAAAAATTATTAAAAAACAATCAGATAAATGTCCATGTTTTTTGATGGTAGGTAACACCCTTAAACCCAGACCGAGTAAGATTTTCAATTTATAAAAATGTAGTTACAGCCTATTACAGTGCCTTGCGCTATGCACTTTTGTGAATTGGTATAAAAAATAAAGAGATTAAAAGCCTTGTTTTGCAAGGCTTTTAATCTCTTTATTTCGGTTTTAGCGCCAAGCGCTGTGATTAGTTCTCGATGTAGTTAAGAATCAAGCCCATACTTGCGATCGGGAGAATCAAGCAAAAGAGAGGCACGAGAATATAAGAAAGATAAGAAGCTGTGTAATATCCAGTCATGGTTTTAGTTTTCCTTAAAGATAGAGATAAATTAATTTTTGACTTAATTTGTATCAGAATTGCTGGCAAAAAACTTTGGAATTAAGTCCAAAGTAGCCCAGCAAATTTCTGCAATGGCTCTAGATAGGTAAGGAAGTATGCAAATGCAGCACCGCCAGCACCACCAATCAAGAAGCTACTAGAAAACTCACTCCAACCGGAAGGAGTGCCAAGTTCCGCAGGAGCTTCCACCGCAGAGCTAGATTCCAGCTTGGTTACAGTTTGACCATAGAGAGACAAACCAAGGGTTAGCAGCACTACAGAAGCAACTGTCGATAGCAATCCCGCAAGACTGCCTAGCTCAGTATTTCTCAAGGGTCCTAGCAAAGCAAAAGGTCCATAGATGAAATAGCCATGAGCCATGCCGATTTCTAGCCCACGACGACCAGCCGACAGACCTTTACGGTAAGCAGGAAGGTTGCCAATAAAAGCTTTCACGATCGCCGAGTCACTGATAGGAGTGGACAAGTTCCCGAGTTGGGGATCATTTTTGAAGGGTTTTACAAAATCTGTCATAAGTCTTTATTAAGTAAAGATTGCAGGGAGAATTTTGTCTTCATTCTAAGGAATAAGCGCTGATGTCACTCTATAAAGGGCTGGTATCTTTAGAAAACTTCACAGATTAGGGCTATGCCAAAACCCAAATAATAAAGGCGGCGCTTCGCGCCGCCTTTATTATTTGGGTTTTGGCGCTGAAGCGCATAAGTCGGCGAGTTCACAGCGATCGCAGGCAGGCTTTCGAGCATTACACAGCGCACGCCCGTGATAAATAATCCTGATTGACCAATTTTCCCAATCAGGTTGGGGCAGCATTCCCATGAGATCCCGTTCAACTTTGAGAGGTTCTTCAAACTTAGTCAGCCCTAACCTCTTAGTTAACCGCTTGACATGAGTATCGACAGTCACCCCTGCATTAATGCCATAGGCGTGGGCTAACACGACATTGGCAGTCTTCCGAGCAACGCCTGGGAGTTTGAGCAGGCTGTCCATCGTATTAGGAACTTGACCGTCATAATCCTTGACAATCATTTCACAGGTGGCGCGGATATTCTTAGATTTATTCCGATAGAAACCTGTGGAATGGACTATTTCCATCAATTCATCAAGATCAGCATTGGCAAGGGCGATCGCATCAGGGAAACGGGCAAATAGCTTAGGCGTAACCATATTTACGCGCTCATCGGTACATTGTGCTGAGAGGATCACGGCGACCAATAGCTGTACAGGTGTCTCGTAATCAAGGGAGCAAACTGCATCAGGATAAAGTCGCTTGAGGCGAATTAGGATTTCGTTGGCGCGAATTTTTTTAGATGAACGTCTGGTGATAATTCCCATTTCTTTATATTTTCTCCTCACATACCCATCGCCATAGCGGATGTCTCGTACCTGTTGCTTGAATTTTTTTAACTTGATTAATTAGCGATCGCCTTTCACTGGGACTCACACCAAATAAAATAATTGAACTTTGCCAAACCAAAGTCGCTAGGGTCATGGCAACACACAACCCGATCCCCATCATCGGTATGCGGTTATAAACTAAAGTAATCCGCACAGCAGCCCAAGTAAAAGCGGCGATCCATAGTTCTATGTCTGATCGCAAAGCCCAAATACTTGCTGTGCCGATGGTTAACCATAGAAAAGCATCAAATAACCAGCGCAGATAGGTTTGCACTTCAATTAGTCTTGCAACTTGACGCTCCAGCAAAGGATCGGTTAATGGCTCCGAGCTAGCTTTAGCTAAAGAATTACTATTTTCAGGGTTCATATATCCGCATTCAAAACATCATCAACCGTAAGCTGGAGGTCGGCAAATGTCGGTGAAATAATCTGCTCTCCCAGATAAAAAAGGTTAGCTTTCGGGTTGTTGTGATAGTCATAGTTAAATTCCCAAGACTCACTTACATCATATTCTTAAATCTTCTACAGCGCTTTGCGATTGCCTCTCCAATTAAGAAGCATTGCTTCGCAATGCTTCTTAATTGGAGAGAAAAGAAAGAAATGGCATAGCCATTTCTTTCTTTGGTATTAACTAGCCTCAAGTGTAGGATTACTGCTACTGCCCGAAGATCGTCCGCGCCACCATGCCAGAAAAATACAGGCATTGAAGATGCTGGAATACACGCCAGACAGGAAGCCAATAATGAGTGCAAGGGAGAAAAAGCGGAGGGTGGCACCACCAAATAGGAAGATCGCAATCAGGGGCAAAGTTGAAGTTAGAGTTGTGTTCATCGAACGCCCCAAGGTTTGATTGATTGAAGCATTGACTAGATCGTTGAACTTATTTGCGCCGCCATCAAGCTTTACATTTTCACGAACGCGATCATAAATAACTACGGTGTCATTGACTGAGAAGCCGCAGATAGTCAGCATCGCCACAATAAATAGACTGTCAATTTCTACGCCTAAAGTTAAGCCAAGGATGGAAAATATGCCTGTAGTCACGAAAATATCGTGAAATAGGGCAACGATCGCAAAGCTGGCATAGTCAAGCTGGAAGCGAAAAGCTAAAAATATGCCAATTCCTGTAAATGAGATTGCCAGAGCTAGTAAGCCATTGCCAAGGGCTTGTTGCCCGATCGCGGGCCCCACCTCATAAATTTGTGACTTTTTAGGATCGACTTCACCGTAGGGCTTGAGCGATTCGGTAATTGAGGAACGCAACCTTTCCCGATCTTCCGTTGACAACTTTGCGGTTCTCACGGACACGCCTTGGAGGTCTTTGCCTTCAACCGATTGAATGATGCTGTTAGCAAAACCCTTCGACTCGATCGCCTGACGTACCACACTGATATCAATTTTTTTGTCGCAACTATTCGCCCCATCGCAGGCAAGCCCAAGGGTAATGCTCGATCCACCTGTAAAATCGATGCCCAAGCGCAGCGGCGAACCAAATTGTTGAAAAGAAATCACCATCGCCACAATACCTGCCAAAATTACGGCTGTGGAAATGGAAACATAGAGACGCGCATTTTTAATTACATCTAATTTCATAGCACTGCTCCTGTTGTATTGTCTTTTTTCTTTTCTGATACTGGCACTTCTTCGCTTCCAGCCGTAGCCGATATTTTGCCAAATGATTTCACGCCGTAGTAAGCGGGCTTGCGGAAATTAGGATTGCTAATCATGGCGAGCATTAGCGATCGGCTCAAAGTAATGGCGGTAAACATACTGGTTAGCACCCCAACCCCAAGGGTGACGGCAAAACCTTTCACAAATCCTGAACCTAGCCAAAACAAAGCTCCACAGGCAATTAAGGTAGTGATATTGCTGTCAAGAATGCTTGACCATGCCCGATAAAAGCCAGCTTCAACAGATTTATAAAGAGTGCGTCCTGCCTTTAATTCCTCTTTGGTTCTTTCAAAAATCAAGACATTGGCATCTACAGCCATGCCGATACTGAGGATGAAGCCTGCAATGCCTGGCAATGTCAAAACCACGCCCAGTAAGCTAAACAAAGCAAAAGTAATAATTGCGTAGGTAATTAGAGCGATATTTGCAACTACGCCCAAAACTCGATAGTACAAGACCATAAAAATGAGGACAAGCACCAGACCAGCCGCACCTGCGTAAATACTGCTAAGAATGCTGTCAGATCCTAAGGATGCGCCAATGGTTCGATTCTCCACAATTTCCACAGGCACGGGTAATGCTCCTGCGCGTAATTGCAGAGCCAGCTCATTGGCAGTGTCTAAGTTAAAGCTGCCCGTGATCACCGCCCGCCCGCCCGTAATCCCCTTGCCCTGAAATTCAGGACCCACGGAGGGAGAACTGATCAACTTGTCGTCTAGGAAAATCCCCAAAGCGCGACCTGTGCCGCCGATTTCACTAGTAGTTTTGGCAAAGAGATCGCCACCTTTATCATCGAAGGTCAGGGCGACTTGCCATGAGTCGGGCCCATTGCCTGTCGGAGAGGCAACGGCATCTTTGAGCATATTGCCGCTCAAGCCTGTGCGCTCAAAAATATCTTTTAGCCCGTCAATGCTTTTTTTGTAGTTCGCTTCACTCTCAGCGATCGCCTTTTGATCGCCTGAATTCTTAACAACTTCAAGCTGAATTGCTTCCGCCTGCTGCAATTGCTGTCTCACCCTTAACTCGCTCTCTGTCCCTTTTTTCTGCTTGCGAAAGTCGAGTTGTGCCGTTGTACCGAGTACTCGTTCGGCTTGGGCAGGGTCATTTACCCCTGGAAGCTGGACGATTAATTGATTATTGCCCGACAGCAAAATTGTCGCTTCAGAAACGCCCAAGCCGTTAATCCGCTGTTCCACCACAAACTTGGCGGTTTCCATGATGCGCGGTGTAATTTCATTAATCCCCTGTTCAGGATTAATTTTTGCTTGGAGTGTAAGCTGTGCGCCACCTCGCAAGTCCAATCCCAATTTGGGAGGATTCTTGGCGATGAGGAATACAGCTCCTATTAAGACTGCCAGTACAAAGGCAAGCAGGCGGCTTTGTTTACCCATATTTTTATAGCTTGTGCGATCGCTGTGGCAAGGTTGTTGAGATCCTTACCCAATATTTAGATTTCGCAGATGACATACTTGAGATTAAGACATTCGTGATCATACTCTATATATTTCACCAGTACTTACTTTGAGGTATGCCGCGCCGAAGGCGCGGCATACCACGAGTGGCGGCGCTTCGCGCCGCAACGCTAATTCTAAGTTTTGAAGACAGCGCCCAGCGCTGTAACTACGGAATAATTACAATTTTTTTATGTTAGATAATTTAGAAAACCTTTTAGAAACCGTTGCCAAAGGAGAAATTAGCCCAGCCGAAGCTCTGCAAAAACTTAAATATCTGCATTATGAATCCGTTGGCGAATTTGCTAAAATCGATCACCATCGCACCTTACGCACTGGTTTTCCTGAAGTAATTTTTGGATTAGGGAAAACGCCCACTCAAATAGTTCAAATTATGCGAGTAATGGAATCCAAAAATCCTTTGGTGATGGCAACTAAAATTTCAGAAGCGGTTCATGCAGAAATTCAGCGATCGCTACCCACATTGCGTTACTTCCCGATCGCCCAAATTTCTTGTCTCGGTCAGTCCACAATGAAAAAAGAGGGCAAAATCACAATTTTGACGGCGGGAACAGCAGACTTGCCTGTTGCCGAAGAGGCGGCGGTAACGGGGGAACTGTGCGGATTTATGGTAGATCGACTCTGGGATGTCGGTGTGGCGGGGATTCATCGACTGCTCAGCCATCGCGAGGCGATCGCGGGCGCTGAGGTGATTATTGTCGTAGCAGGGATGGAAGGCGCTCTAGCAAGTGTGGTGGCTGGTTTGGCGGACTGTCCCATTGTGGCTGTGCCGACTAGCATTGGTTATGGAGCCAGTTTTAACGGGCTTGCGCCTTTGCTGACGATGCTCAACTCCTGTGCCACAGGGATTGGTGTCGTCAATATTGACAATGGCTTTGGAGCAGCGATGTTGGCAGGTAAAATTTTGCAGGCTAAACCCAAAGATTAATGGCGGCGCGATGCGCCGCCATTAATCTTTG
>MNZA01000088.1:1217-1303 GCA_001873375.1 Oscillatoriales cyanobacterium CG2_30_44_21 | reverse complement strand
GGTTAATCTTCTAGATTAGTCTCATCGAAATAAAGGAAGCCCCTCCGCAAGGAGGGGCTTTCTTTATTGTTGTGGACTCAAAAAGA
>MNZA01000088.1:0-1210 GCA_001873375.1 Oscillatoriales cyanobacterium CG2_30_44_21 | reverse complement strand
GTGTGCAGCTTCGCTGCACACCGCTGTTTCTTGAGTAGATAAAGAAGTAGTCTAGTCTAAAATTTCTATTTGAGAAGCACTACGTTTCTCTTATTTAGTATCTTGCAAAACAAGCAGTCATAGAGTTTAATTTATAGAAGATAGCTCAACCATTAGTTCTACAAATGAAAATATTTGTTTATCACACCCCTGAATTAGCTCCTCATACTGGAAGTCCCGACTGCGCGATCGCCGTAGATATTTTGCGAGCAACTACCACGATCGCCACAGCACTGGCGGCTGGAGCTGAGGGAGTACAAGTTTTTTCCGATCTTGATGAGTTGTTGTCGGTGAGTGAAGCACATCCCCCAGAGTTGCGGATTCGAGTAGGAGAGCGCGGTGGGAAGACAGTGGAAGGATTTGATTTAGGGAATTCACCCTTTGACTTTACACCTGATGTAGTCAAGGGCAAGCGTATTTTTATGAGTACTACCAATGGCACGCGATCGCTACAAAAGATCCAAGCCGCTAAGAACGTTTTAGCCTGCGCGATGATTAACCTTGGTTCAGTATTAAAATATTTACGTAAAACTAAACCCGAAACAGTGTGGATTGTGGGTTCGGGCTGGGAAGGTAATTACTCTCTTGAAGACACTACTTGTGCAGGGGCGATCGCTGCCAATTTGGAAAACGAAGCTGAATTTGGTAACGATGAAGCAGTAGCGGCAGCAGCTCTATATAAAAGTTGGCAGGGAGAAATTGAAGAGCTATTTTACCAAGCTAGTCACGGCAAGCGTTTATTAAACCTTAATGGAGCGGAAGATATTGCTTACTGCGCAAAGATTGATGTTGTTGATGTATTGCCGAAACAGTCGAGTGCAAGTTTGTTAGTAGCAGCGTAAGCTATAGTTAGAATCTTTGGCTGCTAGATTCTAAGACTTCAGAGTAGGTTTCTGTCATAAAGTGGCAAATATCGCCCATTCGCACTTCAATTCCAACAGAAAAAGCACTTCTTAATGACATCAATCCCCCGCTCATCTGGGGAAGCAGGTGAAATGGCAAAATAATAGGAAGTCGTATTGATTAATCATCTGAGATGCCATGATCAAGTTTCCCCTAACTGAATTGCTAGATGAGCAAGCCTGCTATGAATGGCTAATGAAGATCCTCCATCCGCAGGGACTGAATTGTCCAAGTGGACACGCATTACCAGCAGGAAGAGCGCCGCATG
>MNZA01000068.1 GCA_001873375.1 Oscillatoriales cyanobacterium CG2_30_44_21 | reverse complement strand
AAGTTTTACACTGGTATCGCTGGCGAGCGGATTGTGTTTCATCTTTCCCTCGCTTTATTACCTCTGAGCCTTTACATTTTGGACAGCAAACTCCTGTTATCCATCTCATTTGACGCACTGTTTCGTAGCATTTTGCGTCATCGATTAAATGTGTTAAGTTTATGCTCAGCATAGCGATCATCGCTTATAGATTTCCATACAATATTACCAATTTCTTCTTTTGACTCACCTCCCCGAAACACCTATTGAGCCTTAAAAATTAGTTAAAAATTTGTCTCACAAGTGGCGGCGCAATGCGCCGCCACTCATCTACAGCAATTATTGATCAAACAAGCCCAAATATTGAAAGCGTTGCGAAGCAACGCTTTCAATATTTGGGCTTGAAACGCTCTAAAAACAAAAGGCACGCAATGCGTGCCTTTTGTTTTGATGATTAAGGCGTGCCGATTGGCACGCCTTAACCTAAATGCAGGATAAAAAATAATTGCACTTTTAAAAAAGTAAACCAGAATCTAGCCGACTAAAAAATTAGTAAGTTAGACCCATGCTGCGGGAGGTTTCGGCTCCCAAATAGACACGGATGCTTAGGAAGTCAGTGGGGCAAGCAGTTTCGCAACGCTTACAACCAATGCAGTCCTCGGTACGAGGTGAAGAAGCGATTTGACCCGCTCTGCATCCATCCCAAGGAACCATTTCCAAAACATCACAAGGACAAGCTCGCACACATTGGGTGCAGCCGATACAGGTGTCATAAATTTTGACTGCGTGCGACATATTGCTATTGCTCCAATCAATATATGTACCCATAGCATTTTCCAGCTTAGAGAAGCATTGGATTGTTGCCCGCCTTTGGCGGAGCAACAACCTCACTCACTGGAAAGTTACTATATTGAGGCACTGGATGTTTAACCCCAAGTTTATCGTAGAGGTTTACATTCAATGCTGAGTTTGGGAGATAACTTAAAACAAATTAATATTTCAGGCTGAATGACATTTTGTGCTTTTGAGGCTCCGCCGTACAAACTAAAACAAAATGCGGCGCGAAGCGCCGCATTTTGTCTCTTACCAAGCAGGATGCGAAAAAATTGCTTGCATGGTCTTGTTGCCGCGCAGTTGATTGGACAGAGGTAGATGTCCCCTTGGGGCATCGATGCTCCAAATAAACTCATTGGGATAGCGCGTAAATGAACCAGCCTTTTTCCAGCCAATTTTGAGCCAAAGTTTTTCCCAGCCCTTGCCCACACTTAACCAAATTTTGCGCTGTACCGAAAACCCAAACTTGCCCTCAGAATAAACCAGCCACAGTTGATTAATCGTTAGCAAATCATTGATTGGGATAGATTTCGCCTCAGTAAAGTATAGCCACCCCCTTGCCAAAGCATCGGCGCTAGCTGCCTCACATAGTTTTTTGCTAGTCAAGCGATCAGCTTCTTCAAATTCTTGTTTGGCGAGTAAAACTTGAATTTGCTGATAGTCGATCGCCTTATCCGAACGCAAAGTAACCACACCATTGGGGTAATGGATCTGCACTAGGGCGATCGCCTTGGGTAAATCGCTTTGCAAGAGAGTTTGGTGAATTTTGCCATCGATCCATGACACCTCTGTACTAGCCAATTTGCGAGTCTGAATAAATTCATCTAAAACCTGTAAGCCTTCTTCCCCAAGGCTGACTATTTCGGCGATCGCAGGTAGCTGCTGCACTTCTTTACCTGAAAACAACTTATCTTTTAACGCGGTCAGCTTTGTATCCATCGGAATCTTACTAAAAATCGCCCAACTCTGAATTTACACCCTTAACACCCAATTAAAAAATGGCGTAGCCATTTTTTAATTGGGTGTTAAGCCAAGAAAAGTTTTAAAAGCGTTGCTTTGCCACGCTTTTAAAACTTTTCTTGGCTTGACTTTGAGGGCAATAACAACCCCAAGAGATAAAAAAGCAGCACCCTATGGGTGCTGCTTTTTTATCTCTTGGCACAAACTCTAATCGATGAAGCCCATCAATCCTGCATTGTCGATCGCATTGGAAGCGACAGGTCTAGTGCCGCCCATCCGCGAATAGGTGTCATTGATCACCAAGCCCAAGGAACCAACGGGGCGCTCACCTGCGATGTAGTACTTATCAACAATCACAAAGCCATCTTCCATCACAGGACGCTCACCTGATGACATAAAGGTACTGGTGACATGGACACCGCTGCTCACGATGGGTCGCTCGCCGCCCATGGTAGTGTAAGTGCTGCTAATTGCCAGCTTGCTTGCTTCGATGGGGCGCTCACCTGAACTATTGAAATATTCAAAGGCACGAAATCCGCCATCCACGATCGGGCGATCGCCAAAGTGCTTGAGCGTGTCGGTGACAGTTAGGGAGCCTTTTTGGGCAATTCCCGCAGGGGCAGTATCGTCTTTGACGGCTAGGGCGGCAATATCGACAGTGCCAGTCTTGGTTTCTGACTTGGCTTCAGTCTTAGCCTTAGTCGTGCGGGCAGACTTATCTTCTGGTTTGGCGCTTTCTGGGTTTTGGTTTTCGGTACTCATGCATTCCTCAAAACTTAATATTATTTAAAAACTTTACTATTACCTATCAATCAATTATGACGAGTTTTGGGGCGATCGCCACGTTCCTTAGAAAAGTTATCAGTATAGAAACCATAATGCATTCAAATACATAGCTACTAACTCTGCTGTCACAAAAAGTCCCTGATAACGCTAAACGTTCCGCAATTTGATAACCAAGGAATTTTTGGAGGAATAGCAAAGCTGCCCCTCCAAAAATTCCTTCCTTGTAGCTAGGGCAAATAACGATCAACCGAACCAAAAGAATAATTTTGGTTCGATTTAGAGTGCGAAGCGCTGTCTTTATTTGAAAGTTACAGTAGTTTGCGCTGGTTTAAACTCCCAAAATAATTTTGAAAGCGAAGTTTAGCACAATTTTCAATTTTTTTTACGGCTAATTAAAACAGCAAAATTCGGTAGGAATGGATTAATGTGTGGAAAATAGTTTTTTGCCAATAATTATGTATCAAATGATGTTTACTATTTGGAGCAACGTGTTGTATCTTTAACAAATCTAAAGTGGAAAAGTTTACGATCTATGTTAACCATTAATAAGTCTAAGTCACAAGATATCGGTAGCAACAAGTTTCTTAGCTATGGATTCACAGTGATTGCCACGTCAGTTCTTACTCTTGCTAGCACCAGCTCAGCCAGCGCGATTAGCTTAATTGGCAATCCTACAACGAATCCTACACCTTTAACTAATTTAGACATTGCAGCGAACACGAATCCCAAGTCGATCGCAATAAAGTTTATGACACCCAGTGGACTCGAGTATTTTCTTAACAGTGTGGTTTTAAGGCTGAATAACTACACACCACAATCACAACAATCAACAGATACCATTGCTGTTAAAATTCGTAATGATAACGGCAGTGATACTAATACACCAGGTACTGATGTAGTAACTTTTACCGGCCCTGTTACTGGAAGTAATACAGTTGCTACTGACTATATCTTCACTACAACACCGAATACTACTCGACTATTTGCAAGTACTTCTTATTGGTTGTCCGTTGAGGTAAATGCTGGCAATATCAGCTGGATTGGTGCAGCGGCAACCCCAACTAGCAGTGTGGGCTATACATTCAACCAGTACTCTACTAGCAATGATCTTGGAACTGTTTTCACAGCTGGTGCTACAAATAATAATTCTTTTGTAATTGATGGTACGGCTGTGCCTTTTGAGTTTGAGGCTTCGGGTGGTGTTGCGATTTTGGGCGGGTTGTTTTTGGCTAATAAGTTCAAGAACCGCAAGAAAGTTGAAAAGAGCGATGAGCAAGCATAAAAAAACAAGTGTGGCGATGCCACACTTGTTTTTTGATAATTAAAAAAGCACCGCAGTGCGATGCTCTTTTAATGGGAGAAATTATTAAAGCTTTTGAATTGGCGCAATTTTAGGATCGATGATCTTTTTGCCTTGACCTGCGAAGATATCAATTACGGATTCTAGTTGATAGTTTTGGGTTGCAGAGGGCTGTAATTTTATGAATATTCACATTAAATTAATAGTCCTGAATTTCACCTTTATTGCAGTATGTTCCAAAATGGAACATACTCGATTTCGTTATGAGTCACGCTTTAACCGACTTTAAACTGCTCAAAAAATTCGAGTAGTTAGAAAAAACCTTGAATAATGCTTGGGTTGAATTATTCGGAATTTCCGAATAATTCAAATTTACATCAAAATATCGTCAAATTGTGGATCTGTACTCATTTGCTAACTTGCGCGAAAATATTTGTAGGATTATAACCTTCCCCTAGAGGGCAAACTGCGATGACCCTTGCTACGCATTACATCCCCGTAATTACGCTCGAGCGCTTCTTGCAACAACCAGAAACGAAGCCCGCTAGTGAATTTATTGATGGTTATATTTCTCAAAAACCTATGCCTCAAGGTCAACATTCCCGACTGCAATTAAAACTCTGTAGTACGGTAAACGCGGTTACGGAAGATGAGCAGATTGCTTTAGCTTTGCCTGAATTGCGCTGTACCTTTGGCGATCGCTCAATCGTGCCAGATGTGTCAGTGTTTCGGTGGGAAAGATTACCGATTAATAGGGATGGTGAAATAGAGAATGTATTTTCAATTTGCCCTGATTGGGTAATTGAGATTTTATCGCCAGAGCAAGCACCGATGCGAGTGATTAGTAATATTTTGCATTGTCTCAAGCATGGGACAGAATTGGGATGGCTGCTATTTCCTAAGGAGCGATCGCTGTTGATTTTTCAGCGCGATCGCCAACCGATAGAGGTCAACATTAATAGCAACGGTGATGAGATTTTACTTGTACCTGAGTTTTTAGAGGATCAGCTAAAGTTAACCGCCAACCAGATTTTTAATTGGCTAAAAGTGACCAGTTCCAAAGTTTCTAATGGTTAAAGCTTTTGAATTGGCGCAATTTTAGGATCGATGATCTTTTTGCCTTGACCTGCGAAGGCGATCGCTAAGAACATCTTGTCGCCAGTGCCGAGCAGGTTAGAAACTTGACCTTCGCCAAACTTTTCATGGACTACGCGATCGCCAACTTGCCAATCGATACGGGGCTTAGGCTTGACTGCATTCATCTTGACGGGAGCCACCGAACGGAGTGAGCCTTTCACGCTAGTGGCTTCGGCGCGTTGGCTAGCTTTGCTAATAAATTTATCGATGCCATGCCCTGTTAAATATTCCTTAGGCAGTTCATTCAGAAATTGAGAAGGAATTGCGTATTCACGATTGCCATAGAGACGGCGAGCTTGGGCGTGGCTGAGAAATAGTTTTTCTTGGGCGCGGGTGATGCCCACATACATGAGGCGGCGTTCTTCTTCGAGAGCCAGCGGATCATTGATCGAACGGAAGCTTGGAAATAGCCCTTGCTCTAAGCCAACTAGAAACACCACGGGAAACTCCAGCCCCTTGGCGGCATGGAGGGTCATTAGGGTAACTTTTTCAGAATTTTCACTGCTGTCATCGAGGCTAGAAGCTAGAGCGACATTGGCTAGGAAGGCATCAAGGGAAGCGTCTTCATTTTCTTCGGCAAATTGCACGGCAGCGTTGTAAAGTTCTTGCAAGTTAGCAATGCGATCGTTGGCTTCATCGTTACTTTGAGCTTTTAACTCATTGACATAGCCCGACTCTTCCAGAATGCCCTGAATGATTTCCGCCGCAGGAGTGGTGGGAACTTTGGCTTGCCACTTTTGCATTAGTTCCACAAAAGAGAGCACACCCCTTGCTGATCGACCTGCTAAGGTTTTGACTGTGGTTTCATCGCTGACGATTTCCCAGATTGGTACATTTAGCTCTTGGGCAGCTTGTTGGAGTTTATCGAGGGTTGCTTTGCCGATGCTGCGTTTGGGAACGTTGATGATTCGCATCAAGCCGAGGGTGTCCGCAGGGTTAGACAGCAAGCGCAAGTATGAGAGCGTATCTTTGATTTCTTTACGGTCATAAAATCTCAGCCCGCCCACAACTTTGTAAGGGATATTCCAACGCACCAACATTTCTTCAAAGGGACGGGATTGGGCATTAGTGCGATAGAGGATCGCGAAATGTCCGAGGTTAGCACTAGGAGTTTTGGACTTGACGCGGCGGATCTGCTCGATCACAAACTGAGCTTCATCAACTTCATCTTCGGCACGGAATAGCTCAATCAGGTCGCCATCGGGTCTAGTTGCTTTGAGAACCTTATCGATACGTTGGGAATTGTGATCGATCAGTTGATTGGCTAGTTCCAGAATATTGGCGACCGAGCGATAGTTTTCTTCGAGCTTGATCATTGTGCCAGTATCGGCATCGGGAAGGCGATCGCCAAAAGCTTCTTGAAATTCCATTAAAATCGTGAAGTCAGCAGAACGAAAACTATAAATCGATTGGTCTGCATCACCGACCACAAAAATAGAACGATTTTCCCATGTTGGCTTAGCATCATTGGTGGCAAGCAGCCGAATCAAATCATATTGAGTGCGGTTGGTGTCTTGGTATTCGTCAACGAGAATATGTTGAAATCGATTGTGCCAATAATTGAGAACTTCAGGATTTTGTTGAAATAGCCTGACGGGTAAGAAGATTAAATCATCAAAATCGAGGGCATTATTGGTGGCTAGTTGAGTCTGATAGAGGCTATAGACTTGGGCGATCGCGCGTTTGCGAAAGCTCGAATCATCGCTTTGGATTTCATACTCTTCTGGAGTCCAGCCTTTGTTTTTGGCATTGCCGATCGCAAAACGCACTGATTTCGGCTCAAACTTCTTTTCATCCAAATTCAACTGATTGACCACAATATCTTTGACCAGAGATTGAGCATCAGAGTCATCAAATATCGAAAAGTTCTTCGCCCAACTTCTACCTTTGCTATCTTTGTATTTATCGATATCAAGGCGTAAAATGCGGCAACACATACTATGAAAAGTTCCCATCCATAGTCCATCTTCGGCAAAGCTATTGATATACCTCTTATAGACCTTTTTGCGAAGTTTTTCTTTGTCAAAATCACTAATTTCGCTTAAATCTTTACCTAATTCTCTCAGGGCAATTTCTTGAGTTAACAAAGATTGAATTCGCTCATTCATTTCCTTGCCCGCTTTATTGGTGAAGGTTACGGCAAGAATCTGCTCTGGCGCGACTCCATGATTGAGCATTAAGTTGGCGATGCGATAGGTCAAAGTCCTAGTTTTTCCCGATCCTGCTCCCGCGACCACTAGCATTGGTCCATGGAGATGGTTGGCTGCTTTTTGTTGGGCTGGGTTGAGGTGATGTAAAAAGTTGGAACTCATGGGTGCAGGATGGAGAAACTTAGGTAGACTCTAATACAGTATGCCAAAAATGTTTATTTGTGATCTTCTGCTATGGCTCTTAATCAACCCAAACCCAGAAAGCGAGTGGCG
>MNZA01000151.1:4304-11616 GCA_001873375.1 Oscillatoriales cyanobacterium CG2_30_44_21 | reverse complement strand
AGTGCGGCGCGAAGCGCCGCACTGCTAATTTTTGAAGTAGCATAGCTAGCCTCAAGCTTGAGACACTTTTGCAATCTCCAAAGGAGATTGAGATTGCTGTTGATGCCTAGCATCAGTGATTAGCCAGTCTAGTGCGGCGGCTTGCAAGTCTATAGTCGCGCCAGTCTTATCAACACAGTAGCGACCGAAAACCAGCTTATCAACTAGACGTACATCTGATAGTCGAGAATACTCAAAAATAACACTGCGTTCAACGACAGCGCCACTACAAACATGGCAATTGGGACCAATCATCGTGGGACCAATAATGGTTGCGCCATCATCGATTTGGGTCATGCCGCCAATGTAGACTGGACCACGGATGTCAACTTTATCCCAGTTAACAGATACATTTAAACCTGTATAAACACCTGATTTCACTTCATGCCCAGGAATTTTTACATTTTTAATCTTGTCTGATAAAACATCTTGAATTGCTTGCCAGTAGTCAGGCACTTTACCAATATCGACCCATTGAAAGTCCATGGAAATTGCATGAAAAGGCAAATCCGCCTCCACTAATTTAGGAAATAAATCACTACCTAAATCAAACTCCGTGTCCGAAGGAATATAGTTAAGAATCTCTGGCTCAAAAATATAAATGCCAGTATTAATAGTGTTGCTCAAAGCATCTGCGATCGCTGGCTTTTCTTGGAACTGCTTAATTCTGCCATCAGAGTCGGTAACCACAACCCCATAGCTGGAGACTTGTTCTCGAGGAACTGTTTTAGTGATGATCGTAGCTAGAGATTTTTTCTGACGATGCCAGTTAACAGCATAGGTAAGATCAAGGTCGATCAGGGCATCTCCGCAAAGGACGACGAATGTATCATCAAAAAATGGAGAGAAGTCTTGGATCTTTTTCAAGCCTCCAGCCGAGCCGAGAGCGCTACCTTGCAGCTTGCCGTCAATGATAGTTCCTTCAAAGGAGTAAGCCATTTGCACGCCAAACTTTTGCCCATCTCGGAAGTAGTTTTCAATTTCTTCAGATAAATGGCTAACGTTCACCATAATGCTCTCAAACCCATGAAGGCGCAGCAATTCAACCAAGAATTCCATAACGGGCTTCTGCATGATAGGAATCATGGGCTTAGGCATAATATTAGTAATCGGGCGAATTCGAGTTCCTTTGCCCGCAGCCAAGATCATGGCTTTCATAAATTATGTCCTCCTCTCACAATTATTCTAGGTTTGGGTTTGAGGGCAAAGCGCTGTATTGCTCAACAAGTATGTTAACTAATACCCAAAATTCTGTTTTATCATACCCTGTATCCAGTCCTAAAACGATAAAAGCCCAAAGCCAGTGGCGGCGCTAATCGCTGATTCCTATATTTTCGCTGTATAACTAACCAAGCTTTCCAGTCACAATGTAAGCAACTCTTAACCCGACATTTGTCGCATGATCAGCCATACGTTCTAGGTGGTGAATAGCAAGTACCATTAGCATTACAGGCTCCATTGGTTCACCTGACGATCTCTGTGATGCTAAAAGATCATAAATATGTTTGTAGTCGTAGTCAACGGCATCGTCTTTCGCCTTAATTTGTAACCCTATTTTGTAATCTAGGTTAGATAAAGCCTCTAAGCTCATGGCTAGCATGGCTCGGCAACGATTGGACATGACCTGTAACTCATCTAAATAGGGAGAAGGTGGATAGGGAAAAAGCTTTATAGCTATTTCCCCAATATTTTCGGCGTAATCACCAATTCTCTCAATGTCTCGAATCAATTGCATTAGCGCACTTAACAACCTGAGGTCGCGAGCTACGGGGGACTGCAAGGCGATTAGATTAATGCAGTCCAGCTCTATTTGACGATAGAGGCGATCGACTTGTTTGTCCTGAGCATCGATGCGTGTGGCGGCTTGTAGATCTCTCTCAAACAAGGCCGCGTGAGCTAATAAAAATGAATTTTCAACCAGCGCCCCCATTCGCAAGGAGTCCTGCTCTAGGCGATGCAGTTGGTTTTCAAACTCACTCCTCGTGCGCTTTTGACTTTGATATGAGGTTTCGACCATGAGTTCCCAACATAAAAAATTGGATAAGAATTAATAAATATTTTATATAGATTACATCGTCACATATGTCGTCTACATATAGTGTAGTTGCGACTACGATAGTTTTGCCATACAAAATCAGAGAAAACTTTGAACAGGTTACCGCGCTTTGCGCTAACTTAAAACTTTCTCCATACCCCTCAAAGCCTAAATAAGCTGTATTTAAGTTAAAGCTCTTTTCTTGGTCTTGGTGTTACGGCGAAGCCCTAAATTTTAATGGGCTGTAGTTCGAGGTCAGTTGTTTTTAAGTTGAGAGTGTCTTTGTTAAAGAAAACTAATGTTGTTGAAGAATTTTGTTCAAATCCAATCTGTTCATAAAATTTCTGTTGATGGGTTGTCATCAGATAAATGCGCTCGACATTGCGTATATTTGGATGATCCAAAACTGTTTTAACTAATTTTTTACCCAATCCCACGCCGCGATATTCAGGATCGATTACTACGTCCCAGATGGTCGCTCTGTAAATGCCATCACTTGTAGCGCGAGCATGACCGATGAGCCGATCGCTATCCCATGCAGTCACCACTGGTTTTGAGTTGGAGATGGCGATCGCTAGTCCTGATACTGTACGTTCTGCTGCCCAAAATGCGCTAGTTTTTAGCAATTCTTGTAACTTGTCTAAGTTCACATCTTCATGGCGATCGCTAAAGCGAATGTAGCGATGATGCATATATCTAAGCTTCCTGCGTTTCCCAGCAAACAACTAATATCAATTTAAAAAAGTGTGATCACACTTTAGGGTTTTCCAAATAAGAAATGGCTAGGCTATTTCTTATTTGGATATGAAACAGATTGTCATACAAATAGGGAAGTTAATGTATCTTTTTTAGCTTACGGCGCTTTGCGCTGACTCAAAACCCACAGAAAATTGTAAAAGCGCCGCTTTTACAAGCCTCAATAAACTGTACAGATAAAAAATGGGAGCTGTCTGCGTAGCAGACAGCTCCCATTTTTTATCTGTAGCTTGAAAGCGCTGTACTTACTTTGCTTGAGTTTGCCAAGGTTCTGGAAGATAGACTTTTTTGGCAAGTCCAAGAAACTGTAACAGGCTAATTACGCCCCAAGTTGGATCAAGTTCCCACCATTTCAAGCCAGCTTTGGCTGATTTAGGAAATGCGTGGTGGTTGTTGTGCCAGCCTTCGCCGTAGGTGAGAATGGCTGCCCACCAGAGATTGGTGGAATGGTCGGGAGTCTCGGCGAAATTTTTGTAGCCCCACTTGTGACAAGCGGAGTTGATCAGCCAAGTGCTGTGCCACAGTACTACCGAGCGGACAAAGATGCCATAGACCACAAAGGAAGTGCCTAAACCTGCAAATAGATTTTCACCGATGAAGTAAAGGAGTAGCCCAAGGGGAACTTGTAGCGCCAGAAAGAAGCGATCTAAAAATGCATAGTAGCGATCGTGGGCAATGTCTGGAGCAAACTTTTGATAGCTTTCACGTTCAAAATGCTCTGGTCTGGAACGAATAATCCACATGATGTGGCTGAACCAAAAACCACGATTGGCTGAATATGGATCTTTTTGATTGTCTTCTGTAAATCCGTGGTGCTGGCGATGACCGCCCACCCAAAATACGGGTCCGCCTTGGATCGCTAAAGCCCCAAGAGTAACCAAGATGTATTCTAAAAATTTGGGTACTTGAAAGCTGCGATGGCTGAGTAAGCGGTGGTAAGCAAGGCAGATGCCGATGCTACCGAATAACCAATGTAAGAAAACTGTAACGGCTACAGCTTGCCAAGAAAAACAGATTGGGGCAGCTAAGGCTGCTACATGAAAAGCGCTGAAGAAGGCAACATTTGTCCAATTCAGTTTTTGTAGAGGAATGGCTTCAGTGGTAACAGTCATGAAATGTTAAAAATTGGTGAGGGAAAATTGCGGTTTGGGGCTGTAGCTATGCAAGTATTACTTACACCCTTATAAAGTTTAACTGCTTTTTAAGTAATAATGCAAGTATCACTTGCAAATCATCTCAATGGTACATACGCCCATGGCTGTGTCTCGAATTCCTACCCGTCAGCGCATTGTTAATACGGCGCTAGAACTGTTTGCTAGCCAGGGAATTACCGAGACAACCACTCGTCAAATTGCGGACTTTGCGAAGGTTAACGAAGTTACGCTCTTTCGACATTTTGGCAATAAACATGGTTTATTGTTGGCGGTACTACAGGAATGTTTGCAAAAATATTTAGTCTTGGCTCAAGTGGGAGAGTCTTTGATGATATCGGATATTTCTAGTCGCAGTGATTTACGCCGCTTTCTCAAATACTATATCCAAAGTTCTCTACGGGCGATTGAGAGCGTGCCTGAGTTAATGAGATCGCTGGTGGGTGAGGCGGGGCAGTACCCACTTGAGAGTCGTCAGGCTTTGGCGCAAGGGGTTAATCAGGTCAACCAGACGATCGCGACAGCTATTAATGATGTGCTGATCAATTCACGCTTGCAGTATTCATTACCGCCGATTAAGCTGGCGAATTTATTGAATACTTGCATTTTAGGTTATACCGTAATTACTTTGACTAGCGATATTCAGGCGATTTGGGGCGATCGCGATGAATTTGTGAATACTTTAGTGGATATGTTTATCCAAGAAGTTAGCCCTATTTCTAGGACGCAATCAATTGTTGATATTTCTAGCGAAGTGGTGCGCGAAATTTTGGGGCAAGCCAAAAAATGTGGGGCGCGGGATTATGCGATCGCTTACCTTCTATTTGGCGCAGGAATTAAGGTAAATAATTTGATTAATCTGCGGATGCAAGATTACCAAATCCAGTCCAATCATGGCATCTTACACATTCGAGATAACCGCGAAGATTTTACAGATATCAGCCGTACCGTTCCCCTCAATCAAAATATCCTTGGTCATCGCTACGGTTCCGTCAATAACAACCCTTTAAGCGCCTATTTTAAAATCAGAAAGAATGAGCTTAAAGACGTTAAGCCGAATAATTTAGCCAATGATCAAATTGAGTTGATGTTTTTTAATAGCGATCGCCAATCTCTGTCTTTAGAAGTAGTAGAGCAGATGTGGAAGCGCTGGACACAGCCCTATCAAAATTTGGATGGTTCACCTTTAGAAATTGAACAGGCAAGACATACTTGGTGTATTGAAATGCTGGGGCGAAATCTGGATATTGATAGTTTTTGCATTATCAGTGGCATCAACGCTAGGGATTTGCGAGCCTATCAAACCCGACTTGGGGAAAAGTTGGCGATCAATAGGGCGATCGCCCTTGATAGCTAAGGGCTGCACCGTAAAATCCACAAAAGTTTGAGAACATGGCACGGCCGTGTTCTCAAACTTTTTCTGGATTTTTAATGAAGCGCAAAGCGCTGTAGTGTATAATTCGTGCGTTTAATGTACTCAATTTTGACTTGAGTGCAGCATTTAGTGCTTCGCGCTTAATTAAAACTTTGAGAAATTTTGGGAAGCGGCACTCTGCGCCGCTTCCCAAAATTTCTCAGTACTACTCAAAGTCTCAATAAGCTGTATATCGGTTAAGTTTGCGAAAAAACTTGAGAGGCAAACAGGTTGGTATTATCGGCGTTCAGATCGGCATTTCCAATTAAAGTTTTGGGTAGGAAAGCAAAGTGAGAGTTCCCCTAGACTGCTACCGCATCCTTGGTTTAACCCATCTATCGGGGCTAGATAAGATTCATCAAGCCCACCGCGATCGCCTGCTATCAATGCCGAGGCGCGAATATTCTGATGCGGCGATCGCCTCACGGAAGCGGATTCTTGACCGAGCTTACGAGTTTTTAGTCGATAAAGAGCGCCGAAATGCGCTAGTTGCCACGGAAGCGCCTGAAATACTTGGCATTGATCGTTCAAATTTGCCACCTGAGATCGAAGCTGACGAAAAAGACTTCACGGGACTACTGCTGATCTTGTATGAACTGGGGGAATCTGAGCGCGTACTGTTCCTAGCCAAACCTTACTACGACCCAGAAGAAGCCGAGCATCAGTCCAGCCGTATTTCGCCCCACGACCCAGATTTACTCCTATCCGTATCCTTGGCACACCTAGATTTGGGGCGCGAATATTGGAAGCAGGGTCAATACGAATCCGCCGCAGGGTCACTCGAATCTGCCCAAGAGATTTTATTGCGGGAAGGGTTATTTCTGAGCATCCGCAGTGAAATACAAGCTGATTTATTTCGCCTCCGTCCCTATCGCATTCTTGAACTACTGGCTGCGCCTGACCATCAGACCGAAGCGCATCGGCGCGGGATGTCGCTTTTACAAGAAATGCTGGAGGCGCGGCGAGGCATTGACGGCTCAGGAAATGACTATTCCAGCTTAGGTATTGATGACTTTTTGAGGTTTATTCAACAACTTCGCAGCTATATGACGGCGATCGAGCAGCAGAATCTATTTGAAGAGGAGGCACGCCGTCCATCGTCGGTCGCCACTTATTTGGCTGTATATGCACTGATTGCGCGGGGATTTTCACAACGTCAACCCGCCCTAATTCGCCGAGCCAAAGGGCTGCTGGTCAAGCTTAGTGCGAGGCAGGACATTTATTTAGAAAAAGCAGTATGTGCATTGCTATTGGGTCAAACCGAAGAGGCAAGCATTGCGATCGACCATAGCTCCGAAGAAGATCAAATTGACTTTATTCGTCAAAACTCCGAGGGTGCGCCTGACCTACTACCAGGGCTATGTCTCTACAGCGAACGCTGGATGCAAGAGGAAGTTTATCCCCATTTTCGTGACCTGTTAAGTCAAACCGTATCCCTCAAGGATTATTTTGCTGATGAGCAGGTACAGGCTTATCTAGAAGAATTGCCCAATACAGGTTCCCTATCATCAGAATGGACTTCGCCTGTGGGCGATCGCTTCCCCCCATTGGCAACAGATCGACCAACCACCAGCCGCGATCTAGATCCAGAGGATCAGCCGCCCCTTGGTGCCAAACTTGCCAACTATGCTCCTGAAGCTCCCAATCGTTTTCAGCGATCAGCAACACCTGTAATCGATCGCCCTGCTTACACTAATCTGAATGACACCAGCGACAGCTTGGGCGAACAAAGATCGGCAAGGCGTTCTGGCAATGTCCCTCCTGTCCAGTCAGCACCGCGAAATTTCAATCAAGCTGTCACAAATATCAAGCGTCCCAGTTCGGTTCAAGCTAATAGCGCAAATCATGCCCAGCCCAAACATAAATTTAATGTCGGTCGATTAGTCACAGTCATTATGGTGGCGATCGCCCTATTGG
>MNZA01000151.1:0-4292 GCA_001873375.1 Oscillatoriales cyanobacterium CG2_30_44_21 | reverse complement strand
ATCGATTTGGCTAATTGTCTGGGCAGTGCGAGCTTTGAGTGGGACATCGCAGCCAGCCGTAATCACCCTTGAAAAACCGATTACTTCGCTAGTCCAGTCAATCAAGGAAGGTAGTACCACTGCGCCAGTTGCTCAGCCAGGTCCATTGGACAAGGAAACCGCCACAAAGTTAGTCGAAACATGGCAGGCTGCTAAGTCCAAAGCCCTCGGCAAAACCTATGAAGAAAATTTACTGGCTGAAATTTTAACCGACCCTGCGTTAAGTGACTGGCAAAGGCGATCGCAAGAGCTTAAATCCAGTAATTCCTATTTGCAATACAACACTAAGTCCAGTGAAGTTGATAGCGTCATTCCCGATGGAGACAGCAAAGCAAGAATAGTTGCCAAAATTTCTGAGTCGAGAAATTATTTTAATAATGGAGAGCTAGACAGCGGCGGATCAACTGAAGACGCAAGGTATACGGTTGAGTACAACTTGATTAAGAAAGACGATAAATGGTTAATTCGAGAAATGCTAGTTTTATGAAAAAATAAGTGGCGGCGCAGAGCGCCGCCACTTATTTTTTTGATTTTGAAAGCTTTGCGAAGCAAGGCTTTCAAAATTATTCTTGTGGGTCATTGGAGCAGCTAGAAGTCTTCAGGAGGCGTATCATCGTCCTCAGGCTCAATTTCTTCAGGCACGACTTTAGTTGCCGATACCGCAACGCCTGCGGACAGCTTTTCGCGTACTTGGCGCTCAATATCTTGAGCAAATTCTGGTCTTTCTTCCATGTATTTGATCGTGTTGTCGCGTCCTTGTCCGATATTGTCGCCTTGGTAGCTATACCATGCACCTTTACGAACGATAATATTCATCTCTTCAGCAAGATCAACGAGACAGCCGACTGTCGAGATGCCTTTGCCAAAAATAATATCAAATTCAGCAATGCGGAAAGGCGGTGCAACTTTATTTTTAGCAACCTTGACCTTGGCGCGAATGCCGTATTCTTCAGTACCTTTTTTAAGAGTTTGAATACGGCGAATATCGAGACGTACTGAGGCGTAAAACTTCAGGGCTGTGCCACCCGTTGTCGTTTCAGGGCTACCGTAAGACACGCCAATTTTTTGACGCAATTGGTTTAAGAAAATAACAATGCAGTTCGATCTGCCGACATTAGCCGTGATTTTACGAAGAGCTTGACTCATCAGGCGGGCTTGCAAACCGACATGAGACGCGCCCATTTCGCCTTCAATTTCGGCACGAGGTACAAGGGCTGCCACAGAGTCGATCGCAATGATATCAACAGCCATTGAGCGTACTAAATTATCGACAATTTCTAGCGCCATTTCCCCAGAGTCGGGCTGAGAAATTAGCAAGTTATTGATATCAACACCGACATTAGCGGCATAGGTCGGATCAAGGGCGTGTTCAGCATCGACAAAGGCTGCCACACCACCGCGCTTTTGGACCTCAGCGATCGCGTGCAGAACTAGAGTTGTTTTACCTGAACTTTCAGGACCATAAACTTCGATCACCCTGCCTTTGGGCAAACCACCGCCAAGGGCGAGATCAAGGGGCAATGCACCACTGGGGATCGTTTCCACCCGCATATTTGTAGCATCACCGAGACGCATGATCGAGCCTTTGCCATGATCCTTCTCAATCTTCAGCATGATCGCATCCAGAGCCTTCTTCTTTTCAGGACTCATGGTGGACTTTGCCGATTGGGCGATCGCAGACTTATCAATTTGACTATTTGCTGCCGCAGAAGAATTTTTCGGTGCCATGCTCGTTTGCGATAATTAATCTAAATATATCCGCACCATTATGACATCAAGCTCATTGGCTATGTAATAACTTTTACGGCTCAACCTTGCAAATAGTGAGGGGTAGCTCTTTGCGCCGCCCCTCACTATTTGGGTTTTGCGTAGTACAGCGCGAAGCGCTGTACTACGCAAAAAAGTATCTATAATTAAAATAATCAAAAGATTTCCATAACTTATGGAAATCTTTTGATTAAAAAAACCAACTAGCGGTCTACCCCTATGTCTTCGGAACATCCGCCAACTATGTTGGTGGACGCTTACAACGTGATCGGGATGTGGAAATATTTGCAGGAAATCAGAGATCTGCAAGGTTTTGACATCGCGCGATCGCACTTAACCGAAACAATGGTCAACTTTAGCGCGTATCACGGCTATGAGACCGTGCTAGTTTTTGATGCCTATGTGCAGGCAACCCCAGCTAGATCTGAAAAAATTACTAAAAACTTAAAGCTTTACTTCACCGACCATAACGAAACGGCGGACACATATATCGAGCGCCAATGCGGTAAGTATCGCCGCGACCCATTAAGGCATCTTAAAAGAATTATTGTCGTCACCTCAGACCGCGCCCAACAATTAACTGCTGTTGGCTTTGGAGCCGAGTGGCTATCCGCGATCGCCCTAGAACAAGAAGTTGAAGCCACCTTGCGATCAGTTCAAAGTCGCCAAAAGCCCCAAAAAGCTAATACCAATAATCTGCTTTTTAATCGCATTGATAGCAAAACCAAAGACAAACTAGCAAAGTGGCGAAACAGCCTGAACTAATAGAGGCGGCTAACCCTACCTCAATCTAGGCTTGCCTCAATAAATGCAATGGGATCGCTGTGATAAGCTAGCTGTGTCAGTGTCATTAACACGAATAAACATGGATCGACCTTTTCGCTCTGTTCCCCGCGCCGCCCAAGCCGCCTACTCAGGGGATTCGTCATACGGACGCACACCGCCTCCAGACTTACCTTCGCTACTTCTCAAAGAGCGAATCATTTATTTTGGGCTGCCTCTCGTATCACCCGACGAATATAAACAGCAGCTTGGTGTCGATGTTACCGAATTACTCATCGCCCAACTTCTTTATTTGCAATACGAAGATCCTGAAAAGCCAATTTTCTTGTACATCAATTCCACGGGGACATCTTGGTATACGGGTGATGCGATCGGCTTTGAAACTGAAGCTTTTGCAATCTGCGACACCCTCAACTACATCAAGCCACCCGTGCATACAATCTGCCTTGGTCAAGCGATGGGAACAGCCGCGATGATTCTCGCCAGTGGAACCAAAGGATTTCGCGCTAGCTTACCCAATGCCACCATTGTGCTACATCAAGCCCGCCGTCAAACCAGAGGACAAGCTTCAGACTTGCAGATTCAGGCAAAGGAAGTATTGACCAACCGCGAATCAATGTTGAAGATTTTGTCGCGGACTACAGGTAAAGCCCCCGAAGCCATCACCAAAGATATGGATCGGATGTTTTACATGACTCCCGAACAAGCCAAAGAATATGGGCTGATTGATCGAGTGCTTGAGAGCGCTAAAGATTTACCTAGAGCGGTTCCTGCACTTGTTTAGCTGTTAGCGATTAGCTGTTAGCTCTGTTGATTTCAAATTTCATTCCAAAGGCTAAAGGCTAATAGCCAAAAGCTAAAAGCCAAAACCTCACCAATTACCAATTACCAAAAAACTATGCCTATCGGTGTTCCTAGAGTTCCCTATCGCTATCCTGGTGACTCATATACGCAGTGGATTAGCATCTACGAGCGCTTGTCAATGGAGCGGATCATCTTCTTGAGTGGTGAAGTCACTGATGGGATGGCAAATTCAATTATTGCCCGCCTGCTGTACTTTGATTCGGAAGATCAAAACAAAGATATTTATATGTATATCAATTCTCCGGGTGGCTCAGTCTCAGCAGGCTTGGCAATCTTTGATACGATGCAACACATTAAGTCTGAAGTGACCACAATTTGCGTTGGTCTAGCAGCTTCGATGGGTTCATACCTATTGATGGCTGGAACTAAAGGTAAGCGCTATGCTCTGCCCAATGCCCGCATTATGATCCACCAGCCTTCGGGTGGTACTCGCGGTCAGGCTTCAGATATTGAGATTGAAGCCCGTGAGATTATTCGGATTCGCCATAAGCTCAATGGAGAGTATGCCAAGCGAACGGGACAACCTCTGGAAAAGATTGAGCGCGATATGAATCGCGATTACTATATGTCTTCTCAAGAATCTCTTGATTATGGATTAATTGATCGCGTTTTAGAATCACCACCACAATAATTAAATGGCGGCGCTTTGATTCGCTACTTAAATCGCTCTAAAAAGGAGAAAACAGTATACGTTTTCTCCTTTGTTTTAACTTACAGCGCTTTGCGCTTAATTAGAACCCAGAGAAATTTTTGAAAGCGGCGCTCCGCGCCGCTTTCAAAAATTTCTCTGTACTACTCAAAGCCTCAATAGACTGTATGACTTTTATTATTCAGTCTTT
>MNZA01000050.1:26490-54565 GCA_001873375.1 Oscillatoriales cyanobacterium CG2_30_44_21 | reverse complement strand
AAGTTTTACACTGGTATCGCTGGCGAGCGGATTGTGTTTCATCTTTCCCTCGCTTTATTACCTCTGAGCCTTTACATTTTGGACAGCAAACTCCTGTTATCCATCTCATTTGACGCACTGTTTCGTAGCATTTTGCGTCATCGATTAAATGTGTTAAGTTTATGCTCAGCATAGCGATCATCGCTTATAGATTTCCATACAATATTACCAATTTCTTCTTTTGACTCACCTCCCCGAAACACCTATTGAGCCACGAAAGTTAGTAGCAATTGTTGACAATGATAAAGCAGATTCTTCATCTAACAAACTAGTTCGTTTGTGGGACTTTAGTGGCTACAACGATTACTCTATGGAGTCAATACCAGCGTCCAGTGCGAACAATACTATGAAATGGTATGCAGAGTTTTCTCACTATCGAAAAGAGCTAGGCGATATCTTGCTTCAAGTAATGTTTAGCTATCCTGTCCGTCCATTAAATGTTCCTGTAGATTTTGGAGTTCAGCTCAACAAAGATAATATTGAGGCTCATCTAATTAAGATCAGAGAAGATAGAGCAAAATATTTACAAACATCTTCTCAAGAAGTTTTACAGCTAGAAAATACTATCAGTGAAGTCAAATTGTCATATCAAAAATCATTACAGGAAGAACGTCAAAAGCAATGTTTGGATTTTGGGAAATGTAAGTAACCGAAGCAAGTAGTTCCGCTCGCGTAGCGGGCGAAACTACTTGCTTCGGTTACTTACGTCGAGCTACTTAGAAAAGATCACAATATGAGAATTAAACGTAAGCACAATCCTTCGGTTATCAAGATAGAACAGTGCGATGGCACTCTACAGGCAGTAGATCCTAACAACTGGTATGACTATTTGCGCGATCCCTATCATCTGTTGCTGACAATTCCTTGGGCATGATTTATGGCGATCGTGGCTCTCTTTGATATATTTCTCAATGCTCTGTTTGCGGTTCTTTATCTTCTGGATGCCAATGCGATCGCTGGTGTCGAAAAGGTTGGATTTTTGGAAGCTTTCTTTTTTAGTGTGCAAACTCTCGCTTCCATTGGCTATGGAGTCATGAATCCCCGTACTCTCTATGCCAATCTGATCGTAACTTTTGAGTCGATCTCTGGCTTGATGCTATTTGCTGTAATTACGGGAATTGCTTTTACTCGATTTGCAAAATCTTCTACTCGCGTTATGTTTAGCCGCAATGCTACGGTTAATAATTACAACGGTGTGCCTACGCTTACCTTCCGCACTGCCAATGAGCGACGCAATAATATCCTTGAGGCTAAGGTGAGAGCCTATTTGATGATTGATGAGATTACTGAAGAAGGACAAATGATGCGGAGGTTGCATGAACTAAAGTTGGTTCGCGATCATTCCCCTGTATTTTTGTTGTCATGGACAGTGATGCATACCATCAATGAGAGCAGTCCTCTCTATGGCATTACCTTAGAGACGATGGAAAGACTGAAAGCTCAAATCCTAGTGTCATTGACAGGTGTAGATGAGACTATCGAAGGTACAATTCATGCGCGACATATGTATTCCTATCGCAGCATTAAGTTCAATCATCGGTTTGCGGATTTGATTCACATGGGAAGTGATGGATCCCGATATATTGATTACACCAACTTTCATGAGATAACTTCTGCCTGAACAAAAAACTGGTGGCGCGGCTTCGCCGCGCCACCAGTTTTTTGTTTTTAAAATTGGCGCGTTGCGCCACTTTTGAGTTGAGATTACACAAACTCGGCTTCAAGAGTTTCAGGTTGCTTTTGAGGACGGGGATCGAACTCGAAGAGTGAGTAGACGACATCTCGGCGAATTTGGGTCATCATGTCTAGGAAGATTTCATAACCTTCGCTCTTGTATTCGATCAAGGGATCTTTCTGTCCATATCCTCGCAAGCCCACAGATTCGCGCAAGGCTTCCATTGCTTGCAAGTGGTCACGCCATAAGGTGTCGATTCTCTGCAAGATAAAGAAACGCTCAGCTTGACGCATTAAGCCAGCCTGCAAAGATTCCACTTGAGCTTCCTTAATTTCATAGGCGCGGCGAACTTCTTCTCTCAAAAATGCTTGCATCTCTGGCAAGAACATATCATCTAACTGATCAGGCTCTAAGTCTTGCAGGAGATTCACGAATTCCTTGATCTTCTTGACCATTGCTGCAAGATTCCATTCTTCGGGTGGAAGTTCTGGATTAACATAGGCGTTAACGATGTCATCCATTGTTCGCTCTGCGTACTCAATCACGCGATCGCGTAGATCTTCACCTTCCAATACGCGGCGGCGCTCAGCATAAATAGCCCGACGCTGATTATTCATCACTTCATCGTACTCAAATACTTGCTTACGTATGTCGTAATAGTAGGTTTCTACCTTCTTTTGAGCGCCTTCGAGGGCATTGGTCAACATACCTGAACTAATGGGCATATCTTCTTCCACTCGAAATGCATTCATCAAACTTGCTACGCGATCGCCTGCAAAAATCCGCATCAAGTTATCTTCAAGACTCAAGAAAAATCTGGTCGATCCTGGATCACCTTGACGACCACAACGACCGCGCAACTGGTTGTCAACTCGACGAGATTCGTGACGTTCTGTACCAATGACGTGCAGCCCTCCCAATTTGGTGACTTGATCATGCTCAGCATCGGTTACTTCTTCGTATTCTCGCTTAATTAAAATAAAAGCATCGCGCAGTTTTTGGATTACAGGATCATCAGTGGGAGCCTTTTCTGAAGCAACCGCCAACATATCTTCGGCTTCAAGTTCCGTTTGGCTCATGCGACCGAGTTTATCAACGGCAAAGTCCACCGCTTCCTTCAACATTACTTCTGCGTCTTTAGACAAGTCGCAAGGATAGAGAGTCTCTGAGACTTTCCAACTTTTCTTTTTCTGTTCTTCAATGCTGGTGCCAAAACCTTGTCCTTTTTGAACGCGATCGCCAAACATTCTTTGACCCGCATTGGTAAAGTCGTCATCATCTTCAGGGCGGACAATCATGGGCATGAAGCTTTCTCGCACCTTTAGACGCGCCATATAGTCGGCATTGCCACCAAGGATAATGTCAGTACCACGACCCGCCATGTTGGTAGCGATCGTCACTGAACCTTTGCGTCCCGCCTGTGCAACGATTTCCGCTTCCCGTTCCACATTCTCAGGCTTCGCGTTGAGCAGATTATGGTAAATTCCTTTTTCTGCGAGAAGTCTCGAGAGAATCTCTGACTTTTCGACACTGGTAGTTCCCACTAGTACGGGGCGACCTGTTTCATGCATTTCGCGGCATTCTTCGGCAACCGCTCTCCATTTAGCAATTTCAGTTTTGTAGACCACATCCGACCAGTCTCCACGTCCACTCTTTCGATTGGTAGGCATGGTCGTAACTTCGAGATTATAGATTTTACCAAGTTCGGCTTCTTCAGTCTTGGCTGTGCCAGTCATGCCGCCCAGTTTGGGATAGAGCAAGAAGAAGTTTTGATAGGTGATCGTGGCGAGAGTTTGAGTTTCATTCTCAATGTCTGTACCTTCCTTAGCTTCGATCGCTTGGTGCAATCCATCGCTCCAACGGCGACCGGGCATGACCCGCCCTGTAAATTCATCCACAATCGTGACTTCGCCCTCACGGACAATGTAGTTGACATCACGCAAGAATAACTCTTTAGCTTTGAGGGCATTAAATACATAGTGCGCCCAAGGGTCGGCTTGATCAAATAGATCCGTAACGCCTAAAAGTTTTTCGGCTAGCTCAAAACCTTCATCGGTCATGACGACGTTGCGCTGCTTTTCATCGACTTCGTAGTGAGTTTCTTTTTGTAATTGCTCCGCGATCGTCACTGCACCCAAGTACTTTTCGGTAGGACGCTCCACCATGCCCGAAATGATTAGCGGCGTTCTGGCTTCATCAATCAGAATCGAGTCAACTTCATCAATTACACAAAAGTTAAAAGGACGCTGCACGACTTCCTCGATGCTAGTCGCCATGTTGTCGCGCAGGTAGTCAAAGCCTAGCTCGCTGTTAGTGGCATAGGTGATGTCACAGCCATAGTTTTTGCGGCGCTCGATTGGCTCCATAGAGTTTTGGATTAAGCCGACAGACATTCCTAAAAAGCGATGTACCTGCCCCATCCACTCGGCATCACGGCGAGCGAGGTAATCGTTGACGGTAACTACATGAACGCCTTTACCTGAGAGGGCATTGAGGTAGCTCGGCAAGGTGGCAACGAGGGTTTTTCCTTCCCCTGTTTTCATTTCCGCAATTTCGCCACGGTGTAGCACCATGCCACCGAGCATCTGTACGTCATAGTGGCGCAATCCCAAAACTCTGGTGGCAGCTTCGCGCACAACTGCAAAGGCTTCTGGCAAGAGATCATCTAATAGTTCACCTTTTTCAAGCCTTTGTTTGAATTCTCCTGTTTTTCCTTGCAGTTCGCGATCGCTCAGCGCCGCTAGTTCTGGGGCTAGTGAGTTAATGAGAGCCACATCAGGACGGAGTTTGTCAAGCTTGCGCTTATTAGGATCGCCAATCAGGTTTTTTAGGTTAAACATAGCTACCGAATGCAGTTAAATCAGGGATTGCGCCAAACGTGATCTCTATAGCAATTGCCGATCAAACGAATCACAAGAAATTTTTTGAAAGCGTTGCAAAGCAACGCTTTCAAAAAATTTCTTGGTTTGGGTTTGTTCGCAAAGCGCTGTAATACGATTTGGAATACATATTACATATTACTCGACTCTTGAATATACAAGCTTCGGTTTACCGAATTGGCTACTCCCATTTTGGGCAAGCCCATAAAAGATTTTAAAAGCGCGGCTCTGCCGCGCTTTTAAAATCTTTTATGGGTTTTAATTAAGCGCAAAGCGCTTTATTTCAAATTTGGGCGGCTAGCCAATCCATGACCCGATCGCCTAAGGACACACCATCAAGGCGATCAATTTCGCGAACGCCTGTGGGACTGGTCACATTAACCTCAGTCAAGTAACCACCAATTACATCAATCCCAACAAACATCAGGCTATCAGCCTTGAGAGTCGGCGCAAGCTGGGTGCAGATCTCTCGTTCGCGATCGGTGATATCAACTTGTGCGGCACTACCGCCTGCTGCCATGTTGCCGCGAAACTCCCCTGATTTGGGGACTCGGTTTACGGCTCCAATTGGCTCACCATCGAGGAGAATGATCCGTTTGTCGCCATCTTGGGCGGCGGGAAGATATTCCTGCACCATGACTGGAGTTTTGCCAATATTCGTGCTGATCTCGATCAATGAGTTGATATTGCGATCGCCTGTTTCTAAAAATAAAATACCTTCGCCGCCTTTGCCGCCAAGTGGTTTCATCACTGCTTTACCCTCAGCCGCCACAAAGTCAATGATCGTACCTTTGTCGGCGGTGACGATAGTTTTGGGTATCGCTCCTTGAAATTGCAGCGCATACATTTTTTCATTGGCAGCCCTGATGCCACGGGGTGAGTTGAGTACTCTGGTCTTGGGTGCGACATAATCCAGAATGTAAGTGGCGTAGAGATATTCAGTCGTAACAGGAGGATCGGGACGCATCCACACAAACTGCATATTTTCGAGGGGCTGAAATTCGCCTTGTTCAACTTCGTACCAAGGTTGGGGAACCTGCCACTTGCCATCAACTAAGGGGACAGGATGGATTTTGATTGGTTGTAAAAAAGCCCGTGCCTTGCTGTCCTTGACGCTCAGGCTATTCATATCAGCAATAAAAACTTCTGCCCCGCGCCGACAAGCTGCTTCCATCAGAGCCACGCTAGTATCGTGAGCAGGGTCAAGCTTAGCGATCGGGTCAATGATGAAGGCAATTTTCATAGGTCAAAAACTGGAGAATATTGATTGTGGTTAGCACCGCCTCCAATACTATCGTGATTTGAATCTTGCTTTGATTTTGTGGCGCTTTGCGCTGTAAATCCAGTAGCAAAATGGCGGCGCGATGCGCCGCCATTTTGCTATTGGATGAGTATGGCAAAGCCATACTCATCCGTGAATAAGAAGAGGATTAGATTTACAAATATTTTTGCAAGATGACTTTAAGCCGATCGCGGGTTGCTTCTGAGATCTGACTTAAATCGGTCAAGATCGAAGTCTTGAGAGCATGGTGAGCCTCAGACTTGGGCGGATTGGTGGCGATCTTGGCAACGGCGCGTTGGATTATTTGCTGAGCATTGATGGCATTTTTTTGTAGATTTTGAATGATCATTTCCACAGTTACGCTTTCATGATCGTCATGCCAGCAGTCGTAATCGGTAACTAAGGCGATCGTGGCGTAGGAAATTTCGGCTTCACGGGCTAGCTTTGCCTCGGTGAGATTGGTCATGCCGATTACCTTTGCGCCCCAACTACGGTAGAGCAGCGACTCAGCCTTGGTCGAAAAGGCGGGACCTTCCATGCACAGATAGATGCCGCCCTTATGAACTTTGCCACGCCCTAACTCCACCCCATCGGCGGCGGAAGCTACGACAGATAGCAAAGACTTACAAATCGGCTCGCCAAAGGCAACATGGGCAACGATCCCCTGTCCAAAAAATGTAGCTTGGCGGCTAGTGGTGCGATCAATAAATTGATCGGGCAGGACAATATCCAGAGGCTTGGCATATTCCTGTAAAGAGCCAACGGCGGAAGCAGAAAGAATATATTCCACGCCGAGGCTTTTCATGGCGTAAATATTGGCGCGGTAGGGGACTTCGGTGGGAAGTAAATGGTGCGATCGCCCATGTCTTGCCAGAAATAGCACAGGAGTTCCTGATAGTTCGCCGTAAATGAGCGCGTCTGAGGTTTTGCCAAAGGGCGTTTCGATATTGACTTCTTGGATATTGGTGAGGGCAGACATTTTATATAGTCCACTACCGCCAATGATGCCGATTTGGGCTGTGACCGTCATAGTTTTTTAGGGATTGATTTTGGAGTTGTTATACCAAATAAAGAAATGGCGTAGCCATTTCTTTATTTAAAAACCCTTACTGGGTTTGGTTTTCAATTTACAAGCATTGCGGTCACACTTTTGTAAATTGGTGAGGCGCTGGGCAAATTTTACAACGCCTAATCCAAGAATATTTCGCCGCAAAGCGGTGGAATATTCTTGGATCAAGCTTTTGTCTCAATGCGTAAGTCGGTGAGCAAGCTAGTTAGCTGCTCTGTGGTTGCCTGATAGACTTCACCACAAAAGTGACAAGTTGCCTCAGCGCCTTTATCTTCGGTGATCATGGTTTGTAGATCTGTTTCTCCGAACATTTTCATCGCCGCTAACATTCGATCAAAACTACAGGGACAGGAAAATTTCACTTCTTTGGTTAGGGGCAAAATATCCAACTGCATTTCGGCAAACAGTTCCAGCATGACATCGGCAATTTCTTTACCTTGATTTAGTAAAGTATTGAGTTTGTCGCGATCGCCGCAAGCTTCGAGTTGTTCGATTAGATCTTCTTGCGATCGGTTGGCGGTCTTCGCTGCCCTCAGAGTTGCCATCGGCATAATTTGTAGCAATATTCCTGAGGCAAATTTCACAGGTGATCCGGCTTGGGGATCAACTGATTCGGTGAGGATTAGTTTGGAGTAAGTTTGTTCAGATGAGGCGAGATACCAAGCCACATCGTTAGCAATATCACCTGCGACTAGCTCTACGGTGCTGCTGTAAGGTTCGCCATAGCCAACATCGCGCATTACTTTTAAAAAGCCGACCTGTCCCACGGCTTGGCTGACATTTTGATCGCCATCTGCGAGGGGCGGCAGGGAGAAATTGGGATTAGAGACAAAGCCGCGCACCGTGCCATCAAAACCAGCATCGGCGTAGACTAAACCCAATCCGCCATCACCAGAAACTCTGACATTTACCCTTGCTTGATCGCGTTTCATATTGGCGGCTAGCAGGAGGCTGGCACTCATGGCGCGTCCGAGGGCTGCTGTTGCGGTGGGCGAGAGTCCATGACGCAGGTGGGCTTCGTTGAGGGATTGGGTGATGCTGATGCCGAAGACACGGACGCGACCGTCAGCGCTCAAGGCTCGAATTAAACGATCTGTCATGGGATTTTGAATATTGAATTGTTCAAGTGAGTTGAATCTATGTTAACAGCAAGCATAAGTGCTTTAAATCCTGTGGCGATCGCCACAGGATTTGAGTCTAAAACTGATGGCAATAACTGTAAAAGCGTTGCTTTACAACGCTTTTACAGTTATTAGGATTTACGCACAGGAACTTGAGATCGTCATTCAAACTTAGGGGCAGTTCATGAACTGCCCCTAAGTTTGGTGCTTCTGCATGGTCAAATAAGAACCCAATATTGATGGCGTGGCGGAGCCACGCCATCAATATTGGGTTCTTTACTTTGCGGCGAAGCCGTAACTAAGAACTTTGGTATGATTAGCCTGAGTCTTCAGTCAGATGAACAAATCATGGTAAACGCTGTAAATGCTTGGGACAAAGACGCTTTAAAAAATCCTGAGACGGAATATCAAGCTCTGTTGAATTTTCTCAAAGAAGCCAGTGGTTTTACCATGTCGTTTGTGCGCTGTTCCCCACCAGAGGGTGAACAGATTATGAGAAGAATTAAAGGGGATCTGAGCGATCGCCGTATTGAATTGTTGCGACTCAACCAGCCGATCACCGACTTTTATGAAATGTTTGCCGAAAAAACTGATCTGCATGGCGCAGAGATTTTGTTCGTGACTAGTATTGAAGAATTTTTAGAAAGCAATATCGAGGACTTAATTGATGATGGGAATTTGGGCAAGAGACTAAAAAATTTACCCAGACCAATTTCCCATCTCAGTTTGGTGCAGTCACGGTTGAAGGCGATCGCGCCGATTTCATTTGTATTTCTGCTGCCGCTATTTGCCCTCAAATTTTTTATTGATAGCTATCCTGATTTGTTTGAGTTTCCTGTCAATGTGTTTGAGTTTCCTACGGACATGGAACTATTGCGGCGCGATACTTTTCGGTGGGTCAGTGGCGATCTTGATCGCTATGAAGCCTATGCCCAAATCAGCGAAGAAGAACGGGATCTCAAGTTTGCAACTTTGCAAAAACTAATTGCCGCTCAGCCTTTGATTTCGGAGAGGCGGATCGAGCTACTCCTAGAGCAAGGCGGTTTATTGGTGGCAGGCAATCGTTGCAAAGAGGCGATCGCCAATTGCGATCTGGCGCTCAATATTCGTGCTAACAATCATTTGGCTTGGTACAACCGTGCGGTGGCGCTAGATCTATCCGATGCTCACACCGAGGCGATCGAAAACTATCGTCAAGCGATTATTTACAAAGAAGACTTTTACGCGGCTTGGCATAATCTGGGGACTTCCTTGAGTATGGTGGGGCGCTATGAGGAGGCGATCAATAGCTACAATACGGCTCTGCAATATGAGCCTGACTATTACTATTCCTACGGCGGCAAGGGTTTGGTATGTAGTGTGCTGGGCAAATACGAAGAAGCAATTAATTATTGTGAAAAAGCTCTTGCCATTAAGCCCGACTATGTGCAGGGTTGGTTTAGTCGCGCCTATGCCCTTGAAAGTATTGGCAAATATGAAGAAGCTGTCGCTAGTTATGATCGCGCCCTCGAGTACAAGCCCTTTGATCATCAAATTTGGTATGGTCGCGCCAAGGCACTGGAGCAGTGGGGCAACTTCACCGAGGCGATCGCTAGCTATGACCAAGCCCTAGAAATTCGTCCCGATGACTACTACGCTTGGAATAATCGGGGATTGGTTTTGAGCCGTCTGGAATTGTACGAAGAGGCGATCGCCAGTCATGATCGCGCCCTTGAGATCAAGCCTGATGATCATTTTGCTTGGTACAGTCGTGGCAATGCTCTCAGTGGTTTGGGAAGGCTAGAGGAGGCGATCGTTTCCTATGATCAAGCCATCCAAATCTCTCCCCAAGAAACCCAAGTTTGGCATAGTCGTAAGTTAGCCTTGAGAAGAATGGGTTTTGACTAATATGACCACTCCCGTTGAGAACCAAGATTTATCGCGGATAGCTCCTAACATTGTTGCCGCCTCAGATCAGCCCGCGATCGCGCCTGTTAAAATTTCTTGCGAGAATAATCCAGCTAAGGGACTGAAGATCCCTCTTAGCTGGCTCATTACCTTGCCATTTATTCTGAATACCTTCTTTATTGTGGGGCTGATTGGTTGGCTATCTTTTCGGAATGGACATGAAGCGATTACCTTGCTTGCCAATAAGCTCTATCACAAGGCGGCAGAGCAGGTGCAAGACCGTCTAAATTCTTATTTGGAACTTCCCTACAACCTCAACCGCATTAATGCCAGTACCTTCGATCTCCAACAAATCAATATTAATGACGAGAAGAAAGTTCAAACTCATTTCTGGAGACAACTGCAAGAATTTCCGCAAATTAGCAATATTTATCTCGCCGCGACCGATGGGAAGTACTTGGGGGCAAGGCGCATTGGCGATAAGTTGGCTATTGAAGATAATATGGCAGTCTACATGGCTGATCGTTTTGGACAGCCACAAGCCCCGTTGCGAGCCAAAAGCTTTAATCTCGCCGATCATTCTTGGTATCAAAGTCTCCAGCAAACCAAACAAAATGTTTGGACAGAAGTATATACCGATTCAATTTTCCAAGAGCCAGCAATTACTTGTATTCAGCCACTTCTTGATAAAAATGGAGACATCCAAGGAGTTTTGGGGGTGTCTTTACTATTAGGGGATATCAGCCGATTTTTAAAAGATAACAAAGTCAGCCCTAATGGACAAACATTGATTGTCGAACCTTCGGGACATCTGGTGGCAACTTCCCATATATCGATCAATAGGTTCCTTCAGGCAAATTACTTAAAGCCAGTCTTGGAAGATAATGACCAAGCTCAACTGACTCAAAACGTTACGAATTGGTTAAATTCGCGTCCCCTGCATAGCGATGATAAGGTACATCAGTCCATAGTTCACCTAAATGGAGAGAAGTATTTTTTACAAGTTGGCAAGTTAAAGAATGATGCTAAATTAGTCGGACTGAATTGGCGCGTGGTCGTGGCGGTTCCCGAATCGGATTTTGTGTCACAAATCAGGGAAAGCACAATTTCAACGGCGATGCTCTGCCTGTTGGCTTTGCTGTTAAACGCTATTTTAGGAGTTATTGCGGCGCGGAGAATCAGCCAGCCGATCGCAGGGCTTAGCCAAGCAAGTCAATCGATTGCCAATGGTAATCTTGATCAAAAAGTGGAATCTTACTGCGTAATTAAGGAGCTAGCAATTTTGGCAAACTCCTTTAATCAAATGAGCCACCAGTTGAAGAAAGCCCACGATCGCCAAGCAGAATACTCATATCTATTAGTGCAAAAAGTCGATGAACGCACCCATGCCTTGCAACAAGAAATCTTAGATCATGAATTAACGGAAGAAGCGTTGCGGGATTCTGAAGAGAAGTTTGCTAAAGCTTTTCAATCTAGCCCCGATGGCATGGCTTTGATGTCTACGGAAACTCGCAAACACATTGACATCAATGATAAATGGACAGAGATTACAGGCTATAGTCGCGAAGAGGCGATCGGTGCCAATCCGACTGACTTGAAACTTTGGGCGGACTTACAAGATCGCGATCAGATGCTTGCCATTTTGGAAACTGAAGGTCGAGTTTCTAATTTTGAGGCACGATTTATTGCCAAAAATGGAAAACAAATTACAGGATTAATTTCATCGGAATCGATTGAATTTGGGGGGAAGCCTTTTGCGATCTATGTAATTAAAGATATTAGCGATCGCAAGGTGATCGAAGAAAATATCAAAGAGAGTGAAAAGAAATATCGCGATCTGGTGGAATCGGCTAACTGTATTATTTTGCGGTGGGATACCCAAGGACGGATCTACTTTTTAAATGATTATGGATTGCAGTTTTTTGGCTATACCTTAGAAGAGATTATTGGTAAATATGTATTAGATACGATTGTGTCAGTGCGGAATGTAACCGATGAAGACCTCAGGCACATGATCAGTGAAATATGCCGCGCTCCTGAAAAATATCAACTCGTTGAGAATGAGAACCTCTGCAAAGATGGTCGCCACGTCTGGGTAACTTGGTCCAACAAGCCTATTTACAATGAACAGAATCAGTTAATTGAGATTCTGTCAGTGGGGACAGATATCAGCGATCGCAAACGAGCTGAAAAAGAATTGCAATCTGCCAAAGAAATTGCCGATATGGCAAACCGTGCTAAGAGTGAATTTCTTGCCAACATGAGCCATGAGTTACGCACGCCCCTAAATGGCATCTTGGGATATGCCCAAATCCTCAAGCGCAATCACCATGACGCAAGTAAGCGGATGGAAGGACTGGATATTATTCAACGCAGTGGCGAACACTTGCTAACCCTGCTCAACGATATTCTCGATTTATCTAAAATAGAAGCTAAAAAACTGGAACTCAATCCTAGTGAATTTGATCTTCCCAAATTGCTGCATAGCGTCATCGAAATGTTTGAGTTACAGGTTCGCGCTAAAGATGTGCAGATCTGCTATCAGCCCCTTAGTGATATTCCCGTAACTATGTATGGCGATGAAAAACGTCTGCGTCAGGTCTTGATCAATCTCTTGGGAAATGCGGTCAAGTTTACCGATCGCGGTCATGTCACCCTATCAGTGAGCGCCCAAGCTTGTGAAGGCTCCAGTTTTCATAATCATCGAATTCGCTTTGCGATCGCCGATACAGGTGTGGGGATTGCCCCCCCAGCCTTAGCCGATATTTTCCTGCCCTTTCAACAAGTAGGCGATCGCGCTCGACAGATGACTGGTACTGGTCTGGGCTTACCGATTTGTCAAAAGATTGTGGAAATGATGGGTGGAAAGCTTACGGTCGAGAGTGCGGTAAGTATTGGCAGTACTTTTTCCTTTGAGATTGAACTTGCTGAAATTCTACACCTGACCATTCCTGTCGCCATTGATCGGCGGACAATTATCGGCTATGAAGGCGATCGCCGCAAAATTTTGATTGTCGATGACAAGACCGAAAATCGCATGGTTTTAAATGACCTACTCCATCCCTTAGGCTTCACCATTGCCGAAGCAATTAATGGTCATGATTGCCTTGAAAAAGCTCAAATATTTAGACCCGACCTAATTTTATTAGACATGGTGATGCCTGAAATCGATGGACATGAGACCGCCAGAAGGTTGCGCCAAATTTCGCTGTTTGAGAAAACGGCAATTATCATGGTTTCGGCGAGTGCCTTCAATCAAGACCGCAGTCTCAGTATTGAGGCAGGCTGTAATGACTTCATTACCAAGCCCGTTGCGCCTGAAGTTCTATTTCAAACCATGCGATCGCTGCTCAATCTGGAATGGCAATATGAAGAATTTGACCACAGTTTAAACAACGCGATCGCACCTTTCCCAACCAATAGCCCATTAAATCAATCAATCATTTTTCCACCCCAGCCCGCCATCGAAAAGTTGCGCCATCTAGCGCGAATCGGTGACGTAATCGCCCTTCAAGATGAAGTCATCCTATTGCGATCGGCTGATTCTAGCTTTGAACCATTTGCCAATCAAGTCCTAACTTACACTCGCGATTTTCAACTTAAACATATCCGTGATTTCTTAGAGCCGCGCTCCTAATCAAGAATAAATATGAAAGCCCAAAAGTCTGATTAAAAGCTTCGCGGGCGAATCAGACTTTTGGGCTTTTAATTGTGTTTATTCTTCTTCAATACCAAAAGTCTGATTAAAAGCTTTGATCACCTTATAACCAGTATCAATGGACTCAAGAGGATCTTTGCGAAGACGATGACGGATACAAAGACTAATTACCGCCTTGATATCATCAACTTCCACTTCCTTACGACCTTCTGAAGCGGCATAGGCTTTGGCGGCGCGGGTGGTCACAATATCGCCACGCAATCCATCAATGTTCAAATCTGCACAAACTGTCGAAATCTTCAAGCGGAGATCGCGATCAATATTTACTTCATTGAGAATGGTTTGCGCTCTAACTATTTGAGATTGTTTTTTAGATTGTTCCTCTGCCTTCGCGGATAGAAATGCGTGGGGATTATTGTCAAAGGTGGTGCGATTCTCAACGATCTGTAAACGATCTTCAGGATCTCTGGCGGTCTTGATTTCCGCGTACATCCCAAAGCGATCTAGTAATTGCGGGCGTAGCTCGCCTTCTTCAGGGTTGCCTGAACCAACCAGCACAAATCGGGCGGGGTGGCGAATTGAGATACCCTCACGCTCGACGGTGTTCCAGCCTGAGGCAGCCGAATCCAACAGCACATCAACAAGGTGATCATCTAGGAGGTTAACTTCGTCAATGTAAAGGATGCCGCGATTTGCCTTGGCAAGCAGTCCGAGTTCAAAAGCTTTGACACCCTCAGAAAGCGCCTTTTCGATGTCGATTGTGCCGCATACACGGTCTTCAGTTGCACCGAGGGGTAAGTCCACCATGATTACTTGTTTGGTGGCGATCGGTAAGGTTTCCCCATTGGCGAGGCGCTGACGCACTTCTTCGCTCTGCAAGTCGCCATCGGTGGGGTGGCTGCTAAATGGATCATCGGCGACAACTTCAATTTCGGGTAGGAGGTCGGCTAAGGCTCGGACAGTGGTGGATTTGCCCGTACCGCGATCGCCCATGACCATGACACCGCCAATTTTAGGATCGATGACATTAAGCAAGAGGGCGAGCTTCATTTCTTCCTGTCCAATCACGGCGGTGAAGGGGAATACAGGTCGTTTTGTTGTGGGTTTAACGGGTGTTGCGATCAAGGCTTTTTAAGTTTTGTATCTATAAATGTGTAACTTTAGCCAATATACAACTTTTTCTAGCCTACCGCGCTCAGATCCAAACCAAGAATAATTTTGAAAGCTTTGCAAGGCAAAGCTTTCAAAATTATTCTCATGGTTCGACAAATCAAAACCAGTAAACTTAATTCCGCCTGCAAAGCGGGCGGAATAACCAAAAGATTAGCGGTGCGGCGCTAATCTTTTGAGTGGAAAGGGAGCAGCCATTTTCACTTTTAGAATATAGCGATTCCGATGCTAATGAGCTACAGACAAGGGGCTTAAGCCCCTTGTTCAGTATAGGTTGCAACAAAATCATATGTACCTCACTAGGGCGAGAATTGCTATAACCGTAGGATATTATAAGTTGCTAGGCATAAGTAACCTAAAAACCAAGAACGTTATTCCGCCCGCGTAGCGGGCGGAATAACGTCTAGTTTTGGGTTTTAATTATGTTGAGCTACTTAGTCAAATCAAAGCCAGCAATAGAGATTAAGTTCTATGACCCGCAAATCTTGGGATAGTTATTTGGAATTAGGTCTTGAAGATGGAGAAGGTGATAAATCGAATGCTGCGGAGCCACCGCAACGGGGCATCTGTAGTGATTCTATTAGCGCAAATTGATGTCAGTTAATTTATTAGAAGCCTTTGTCCTTGCGACAATACTATGTGGTTTTTTGGGGATTATTCTCAAAAAAAATTTAATCATGAAAATAATCTCAATGGATGTCATGAGTAGTGGGGTAATCGCCTATTTTGTGGTGATTGCGGCGCGTCAGGGCATATTTACGCCGATTCTTGGGGATATACCCAGAACTAACTACGCTGACCCTGTACCGCAGGCGGTAATCTTGACGGCGATCGTGATTGGCTTTTCGATTCAGGCGTTGATGCTAGTCGGGGTGATCAAGTTATCCCGAAACAATCCCACCCTCGAAATCAACGAGATTGAGAAAAGTGACCTGTGATGACTGTCCTAACTTTAATCTGGGTTGTATTGCCATTTTTACTGGGCTTTGTGATTTATCTGTTGCCCAAGGGCGATCGCTACTTGTCCCTGTTTGGCGCATTTACTTCAGCGCTGTATGTGATCCCTTTATTTGTCCAGCAAACACCGATCAATTTACAACTACTCGATAACTTTGGGGTGAGTTTGACCCTTGACCCCTTGGCAGGATTTTTTATCTTGACCAATGCCTTGGTGACGGCGGCGGTAATTATTTACTGTTGGCATAGCGATCTCACCGCTTTTTTTTATGCTCAAGTCATATTGCTCCATGGCAGTGTCAATGCCGCTTTTGCCTGCTCCGACTTCATTAGTTTATATGTGGCGCTAGAAGTAATTAGCATTGCCAGCTTTTTATTGATTGCCTATCCCCGTAGCGATCGCACTATTTGGATTGGTTTGCGCTATTTGTTTGTCAGCAATGTCGCCATGCTGTTTTATTTAATTGGCGCGGTGCTGGTTTACAAAGCCACTCACTCATTCACCTTTAGCGGACTGCGGGGCGCACCACCCGAAGCGATCGCCTTGATCTTTTTAGGGCTGTTAGCTAAAGGCGGCATCTTTGTATCAGGGTTATGGCTGCCCTTGACCCATGCCGAATCTGATTCGCCAGTGTCGGCGCTGATGTCTGGGGTGGTTGTCAAGGCAGGAGTTTTGCCATTGTTGCGATGTGCCTTATTGATCGCAGAAATTGATCCGATTGTGCGAGTCTTTGGGGTCAGTACGGCTCTTTTAGGGGTGAGCTTTGCGGTATTTGAACAAGATACGAAACGGCTGTTAGCTTTTTCTACGGTTTCGCAAATGGGTTTTATCTTAGCTGCGCCCGCCGTCGGCGGGTTTTATGCGCTCACCCACGGATTAGTAAAAGCCTCTTTATTTTTGACCGTAAGTAGATTACCTAGCCGCAATTTCAAGGAACTGCAACAGCAATCAATCCCCAGAAATATCTGGATTGCCCTAGTGATTGCGGGTTTTTCGATTTCAGGATTTCCCCTGTTAGCGGGATTTGGCGCAAAAATATTGACTCTCAAAAATGTTTTGTCTTGGCAAGATGTGGGGATGAATGTGGCGGCGGTGGGGACAGCGATCGCCTTGGCAAAATTTATATTTCTGCCCCACTATTCCCCAGTTGAAGCGCAACCTGCTCAGCGCAAGACTGAGTTTTGGGTAGCGATCGCCATTTTATTGGGCGGCTTGTTTGTCGCAAATGTTGGTTACTATGAAGCTTACAGTCTGGAAAATGCGATCAAACCCTTAGTAACGATCGCAATCGGTTGGCTTGCCTATGGGCTTATTTTTGGCAATGTATCGGTGAATTTGCCCGTTGCGTTTGAAGAGTTTGAGAACCTGATTGGCTGCATGGCACTGATTTTAGTTTTACTGTTCTGGATGGCAATTTCATGATTGGACAATTTATTTTAAGAATCGTGATTTGGTTTTTATTAACTGCAAATTTTAGTATTACCAACATCATCATCGGTATTAGCATCTGTTTATTAATGCCTCATTACCGCACCGAACCCTTTCGCCTTCAAGATGTCGTGCAGGGTGTGCAAAGAATCATGGTGGCGGTTCCTCAAGCCTATATTGAGGCGATCAAGATGATCTGGAAACCCCATAACCATGAAGAAATCATCAGGGAAGAGGCTCAGCATCGGCGATCAGCCGCCCTAGTATTTTTAGATATTTTCTTGGTCACATTCACTCCCAAAACCGTTGTGTTAAAGCATCGTCAAGACGGCTGGTATGACATCCATCGCGTGGTGCGGCGCATCTCTAAGAGGCAAAATCCATGAATATCGATCTATCTCCTAGTTCTGTATTGAATTTTTGTGTGGGCGCAATGGTGATATCTTTGCTGATTCCTCTTTATCAGGTCTGGAAATACGGTGATGACATTTGGGAAATCATGCTGGCTTTTTCCAGTATTGCCGCTAAATCCGCAGTGATGATTTTAGTAATTGCCGTGTTGCGCGATGACTGGATGCTCGGTGTGGTGGGCGTGATTATTTTGAGTGTGGGCAATGCAGGGTTTATGCTCTTAGCCCACATTATTAGACGTATAGGAGAGTATAGAAATGACTAGTTTTGTGCATATTCTCAGCTACCTTTGTATTTTTAGTGGGATCTTCTTTTGGTTCTGGGGAACCGCCGCGCTAGTGACTAGGCGATCAGTACTTTTCAAACTTCATAGTCTTTCCGTATCCGACACCCTTGGCTCAATTGCGATTGTATTTGGCTTGATATTACTTCGCCCCAAGGAATTGCCATTGCTGATTCTTGCCGTTATTTCCTTAGCTTTATGGAATACGATGCTGTGCTATGTGTTGGCATACTGCTCTAGCAGTAAGTAGTTAGGCGTACTTCCTTCCTATCCAAGGATTTCGCTCCGCACCGCTAATTCTTGGGTTTTGAATTAATACCAAATAAATAAATGGCGTAGCCATTTATTTATTTATTTATTTATTTAAAAACCCTTACTGGGTTTGGTTTTCAATTCACAAAAGTGTCGTCACACTTTTGTGAATTGGTATAAGACTTCTCAACGATTGGAGACAAAAATGATTGGTAATTACGATGGTTATGTCTATGCGATCGCATTGCTATTACCCATTTCTGCATTGATGTTAGTGTCTCAGACTAACCCTTACAATGCTCTAGTCCTACGGGGTATCTTAGGCGCAATGTCAGCCTTGATCTACACGATTTTGGGGGCAGCCGATGTCGCCCTAACCGAAGCTCTAGTCGGCTCTTTTTTAGCGACAATGCTTTATGCCGTAGCGGTGAGATCCTCTTTAGTTCTGCGCTTGGGAGTGATCGAGAACGTGGCGATCGCCCATGATTTAGCAGAAGAAATAGATAAGCTTACTGAAACTTCAGTTACAGATCATGATGATCCTGATCTAGGTTTTAAGAAACTTATAGAAGCTCTTAATAACACCTTCAGTAAACACTATATGCGGGTGGAATTAGTTCCCTATAGCAATGTATTAGAACTAGAACAAGCGTTAGTTGAGCGAGATGTCCATGCGACTTTGTATAGTTCTAATACAATTGCTGAAAGCCAATCTTACCAAATCAAAATTCGTCTCAATCGACTCTATGAAATTATACAAGCCGATCCAGTTTTAGCTAATTCTCAATTAGCCAATGTCCAATTAATTTAAGTAGCTAGAAACCCAGAGGTTGTACCGCCCGCTACGCGGGCGCAACAACCTTTGGTTTTAGGTTTGAATTAAGCCCAGCTACTTACAAAGATTAAGACTCCAAAATAAATTGTAATTAAGTAATCAATTATGAAATGGATAAAATGGGTTTACATCGCCGCAGGAGTAGCGTTCGCACTAAAAATGTTATTCCTCACGAATCCAGCGCCGCGATTGCCTTTCTCAATTGTCGAAGCGATCGCCCAAGATAGCGGCGTGAGCAACGTGGTATCGGGTATCATTTTTCGCAATCGCCTCTATGACACAATTTTTGAAGTAATTGTCTTTACGATCGCCATTATGGGGGCAAACTTTTTGATGGCTAATGAAAAGCCATTTACCCAAATTTATCAATTTACCGATCAAACTTCCATTGTCCTTGCTCAACTAGGAGCTACGATTGCCGCGTTAGTCGGGATTGAGTTGGCAATCCGTGGACATCTCAGCCCAGGGGGAGGTTTTGCCGCAGGTGTGGCTGGTGGTACTGCGATCGGCTTAATTGCGATTACTTCGCCGCCAGAAAGACTACAAAACCTCTACAAGCGTTGGCACGCCGCCACTTGGGAAAAAGTATCGGTTCTAGTTTTCATTGTTTTATCGGTAATTACACTTTCAGGTTTAGAACTGCCCCACGGTCAGTTAGGAGAACTCCTTAGTGGCGGTATCATCCCCATCTTAAACATCCTCGTTGCGATTAAGGTGTCGCTAGGCTCATGGTCTGTCGTATTAGTCTTTATCCGCTATCGTGGTTTACTGTAAAAGGTTTGTTCCGCCCGCGTAGCGGGCGGAACAAACCTTTTACAGCGGTGGCGGCGCAATGTGCCGCCACTAATCTTAATTAAGCGCCAAGCGCTGTAATCGTGGGATATCATAGTCAAATCAAAGCCAGCAATAGAGATCAAGTTTTATGACCCGCAAATCTTGGGATAGTTATTTGGAATTAGTTCTTGGAGATGGAGAAGGTGATAAATCGAAGAAGCATAAATCTTTCCAATTGCCAGGGGCTACGCCGCACTATAACCCCGATCGCCCAGGGCAAGTGGAGCATATTGCCTTAGACCTGATTCTCGATATCCCTAAGCTCACGATTACAGGAGATTGCAAAATCAGACTGCGTCCAGTCCGCGATGGCATTACTGACTTAACTTTAGATGCGGTGGATTTAAGGATTAATAGTGTGTCAGTTAGCGATCGCATTGAAGCAAAGCCCAATGCTCAGAAAAACCAATGTCAGTTTGAGTACGATGGCGAATTTCTAAAAATCCATCTCAATCAACCCACTCAAGCAGGGCTACCCATCGAAATTGCGATCGCCTATGCTGCCGAACAACCGCAACGGGGCATTTATTTTGTGCAGCCAACAGAACATCAACCCCATAAGCCCACTCAAGTCTGGACTCAAGGAGAAGATGAGGACTCGCGCTACTGGTTCCCATGTTTTGACTATCCAGGACAGCTAGCGACTTCCGAGATTAGGATTCGCGTTCCTAGGGACTTCATGGTGATTTCCAATGGGGAACTGATTGATGTCAAGGATCACAAAAAAGAGAAGACTTATCACTGGGTGCAGAAAGAAGTTCATCCTAGCTATCTGATGACCTTGGCAATCGGCGACTTTATCGAAGTTAAGGATGAGTGGAGTGGTAAGCCCGTTACTTACTATGTCGATAAATCCCGTAGTGCCGAAGAAGCAATCTTGACTATGGGCAAGACCCCGAAAATGATTGAATTCTTCAGCAAAAAATATGACTATGACTATGCTTTTCCCAAGTATGCTCAGGTCTGCGTGGCGGACTTTATCTTTGGTGGCATGGAAAATACTTCCACAACCCTGCTCACCGATCGCTGTGTTCTCGATCAACGTGCTGCCCTTGAAAATCGCTCTAGTGAAAGCCTAGTCGCCCATGAACTTGCCCACCAATGGTTTGGCGATTTGGTGGTGATCAAGCATTGGTCGCACGCATGGGTGAAGGAAGGCGCGGCGACTTATGCTGAGGTGTTGTGGACAGATCATGAATACGGAGCCGAAGAAGCGGCTTACTATTTATTAGGAGAAGCAAGGCGTTATATTTCCGAAGACCGCGATCGCTATCGCCGTCCGATGGTTACCCATGTCTACCGAGAGGCGATCGAGCTATACGATCGCCATATCTATGAGAAGGGCGGCTGCGTCTATCACATGATCCGCTCGGAGCTTGGCGATGAGCTATTTTGGAAAGCGATTCATCACTTTGTAAATACCCATGCTCACAAGACTGTCGAAACCATTGACTTGCTGAGGGCGATCGAGGACGCAACGGGCAAGAACTGTATGTTTCTCTTCGATCAATATGTCTTTCGTGGTGGACATCCTGAGTACAAGATTGGCTATAGCTGGGACAGTGAGAATAGCTTGGCTAAGGTGACAGTTTCGCAAGCTCAAGAGGAACTGTTTGACCTCAAGATTCCTATCGGCTTTGGATTCGATGGCGAAGTGGAAACTCAAGTCTTCAAGGTCAGAGTATTTGAGAAGGAACAAGCCTTTTACTTCCCTCTCAAGCAAAAGCCTACCTATATTAGTTTCGATCAAGGCAATAATTATCTTAAACAAGTAACTCTGGAATATGGAGTTGCCGAACTAAAAGCAGGACTGCGATCCAATCCTGACCCGATCGCCAGAATCCAATGCGCCGAAGCTTTATCTAAGAAAGGCGGACTAGAAGCTACCAAAATTCTTGGTGAGGCTTTATTAACCGAATCCTTCTGGGGTGTGCGGGTGGAGATTGCCGAAAATCTGGCGGCGATTAAGCTTGATCAATCCTTTGAAGCCCTAGCTAAAGGCTTAGAAGACAATGATGCGCGAGTCAGGACTGCCGTGATGTCCAGCCTAGCGCAAAATAAAGTGCAGAAGAGTCTGGACTTGATCAAGCCCTTTGCTAAAAAAGGCGATCCTAGCTACACCGTCGAGGCAACGGCGGCGCGACTGATTGGTGACTTAGCGGCATCTCTAAGTCCAGAGCGAGAACCATCTAAGGTCATCAAACTCCTGCAAACTATTCTCAAAGAACGGTCAGGCTGGAATGAGATGGTGCGGTCAGGCGCGATCGCAGGACTAGCCAAACTGAAGGACTCTGACGAAGCGCTGGAAACAGTGATCAAATACACGGAGCCTGATGTACCCCAAGCATTGCGACTAGCTTCTATTCGCGCCTTGGGTGCGATGGGTAGATCCCAATCTAAGCCTAAAACTGAACAGATTCTCAATCGTTTGCGGGTGATTTCCCAAGAGACGTTCTTCTTGACCCAAATGGCAGTGGTGGGCGCTCTCGGACAGATCGATAGCGCAGGCGCAATTGGTGTTTTGCGATCGCTGTCTGACTCGACTCCTGATGGTCGGGTGCGCCGCGCCGCTGATGAAGCAGTCCAAAGAGTACAAAAGGCGATTGGCAAGGATGCAGGACTGAAACAACTGCGCGAAGAGCTTGATCAACTGCGTAAGGATAACCAATCGCTCAAGAGTCGTTTAGAAGCGATCGAAGCAAAATCTAAGTAAGAGAACAGACAAGGGGCTTCAGCCCCTTGCCTCTGTATTTGATCTGGGCAGATTGTAAAATTGGTACTGTTTGAAACTTTTGGCGCTTGGGCAATGGTTCACCTTTTTCTTTGATTTTAATGATAATGCGCTTTTCTTTTACTGCCCAAGTCAAAATCTCACTATCACTCATTTTGTAATCTACATCACGCACACAAGCAACATCATGACCAGAATCTAGCAATAAACTCAATAAAGCACCACTTGCATTCATGTCAAGTAAAAATCACATAATTATGATGCAATCGCCCTTTCAAAAACCTCCTCATTAGCTACTAGACGATAAGCGTAGAACAGAACTGCATAAATATCAGCAATTTCTAAATCTGGATAATCTTCCAAAATTTCTTGCATCGCTGCTCCCTTAGACAAAAGTTCCAAAATCATCGCCACCGAAATTCTCATGCCACGAATTATTGGCTTACCACCCAAAATATTGCGATCAAAAGTAATTCTTGATAACAGTGATTCATTAGTAACTGACATAAATCGCTCCTCTATTTTTAAGTATAAGAAATTACATTTAAAGAAATTGTTTACGCAGTTTCTTTGTCAGGTGTGTAAAATTCAACTTGCAAAAGTTGCAAAGAATTTTTCGGCTGGGGCAAAGATTTTCCTTGTTCACGATAAATCTCAATATAGCTATCGATTACCTCTTGTCCATGCTTAGAAGCTTCTTCGTAAGTGTCGCCGTGAGTATGAAATTTTTGAAATGGGAAGTCGGGAAGATGGACGAGATAGCAGTTATCTTCTTCTGACCAAATAATAATCATGCTGTAGTGTGGCATTACTTTAAGTCCTCTAGTTTAGGTTATAGACTTTCTGATTCTAAATTTATTCTTGTCCACGATTACTGTTGCACCAACTATCTCTGACATATCAACGCGATCGATAAATTGTTCTAACACCTGTCGGATCTCTGTAGCAATTGCCTCAAATGGAAATCGCAAGATAATTAAGCCGCAATGTGTATTTGGTGGATAGGTTTTAATGTTAGCCCATCCGAGATCTCGACTAATAATGATGCGCTGTTCTTTTTGTGCAAACACAAATAATTCAGGATCTTTAGTCCCACTTAGCCCAGAGGTTTTTACATGAATCGTGTCATAGCCTTTGCTATTAAGCAGTTTCTCTAAGCTCAATGGACAGTCTTCGTCAATTAAGAAATGTGGTTTCAACCGACTTTCTCCATTGGGTAAATAGTTTCATAGTTTAGAAGTTCGGCAAAGTATGCGAGAGATGCAAGGATTTGGTCTTGGGTAACTGCATATTCTTGGATTACTTCTTCATAGCTCATACCTCCAGCCAGAGAGCCAATAATAATGGCTATGGGAATGCGCGTACCTCTCAATACTGGTTTACCATGTTGAATTTCTGTATTAACAGTAATGGCGTTGTTTAGTATATTGGATTGCATTTTCTGCCTCCTTTTGTGCAGTAATCATTTGTTCTTTTTTACGGCAATTGTCAACTAGCGCCATGACATGAGCAATTTCACTCTATGCTGCTTGCAAGAGTTGCAAAGAGTGTTTCGGCTGTGGCAAAGATTTTCCTTGTTCGCGATATATCTCAAGATAGCTATCAATTACCTCTTGTCCGTGTTTTGCAGCTTCTTCATAGGTATCACCATGGGTATGGAATTTTTGAGATGGAAAATCTGGAAGATGGACAAGATAGCAGTTATCTTCTTCTGACCAGATAATAATCATGATGTAGTGTGGCATTATTCTAATCTTGCTCTATGCAGCTTCTTTGTCAGGTGTGTAAAACTCAGCATTTTTGCGATCTAATTCTGAAATGGCTGATTGGATGACATCAACTTCATGTTCAGCAAAATATACTTCGCCGCACTGATCGCAAACAAAAGCAGGAATTGCATCCCAATGTAAGTAATAACCATTTTTCTTAATGCTAAATGGTGCAGTCTTTTTCTCCATGTGACCTTTGCAGTAAATACATTCCATTGTTATAACCTCTCTCTAAAATTGTTTGTCCATTGGCTGATACTGGGTATGTAAGCCGTAATAATTGCAAGGTATTCTGGCTTAGGGGCGCAAACTACATGAATTATTCGATCCGTTTCTACTGATTTGAACAGTAAACAACTATGACCTCTCACATCTTCTGGATAATCCTCTATCAATTCCCCTGTCATGACAGTTTCTCTAACTTCTTGAGTAGTAATCATTCGATCTAGTCGAGACATTTGACGGAGCGCATGGGGAAGAAATAATATTTGCTTTTCTGCTGATTCTCTAACTTGTTGAAGAATGTCTTCCATAATTTTAGACTCATGGCTTAATCAAGATTATCTGTCACCCCGTATAAGTCCACCCACTTTATCTCGGTTTCTCATATCATTTGCCTTTTGATAATAGTTGACGTATGGATAAATTATGATGAACAGCAAAATAACTATCACAGCATAGAAAAGTATTTCAAATAATGAGGTTGGCAAATAGGAACTAATCTTCATTGGATCGATATATCTTAATCCATATGAAAGACTAAGTAATATACCTGTTAAAACACCAAGAAAATCGATGATGTTTTTCTGGCTTTTGTTTTTGCTTGCTTTATTAATATTTTTTGCCGCAATTTTTGAATATTTCTCGATTTGATTTTTAATAATCGGCAGAAAAAATTTAACTCCCCATGAGCATGAAGCTCCTAATAAGTTCAACACAAAAGCACCTATTATGCCCATAGTTTCTTGATGGAGTAAACCTTTTGTTCCTATAAAATATACTGAAAACAAGCCAAACATTGGAACTGTAATTGGTCCTCCTATAAGTTCAAAAGCGAAAAGATATGAAAAACTTGATAGCGTTGCTGTAGCAATGTTGACACAATTAACTAGGTATGCTCCTCCTTGAGTTATGAACCAGCATATTAAACTCGATATAATTAGTTTTGTGACTAGAGAAACCGTATTTAATCTAAACTTATATTCAATTAGCTTAGAAGTAGATACTGTTACAGAAATCAGACTCTTTTGAGAAATTGCATTGTCACTAACAAAAATCAGTTGTCTCATAAATTGAGAACTTGAACTTAGTCTTTTTGTGTTTACTGTAATTTTACAGTCAGTTTGATTGCCCTTGATTTTAGTTGGATTGAATGAAATCCACTCATGATCACCAGATTTACAGGGCGGATCGTTTCTATGAGAAGCAACTTCCCAATGACCTTCTAGAATAGTTTCAGGAATAGAATTAGAGACCGTAATAGTTTGGGTGAGTTTCTCTTCTGATTTTGTTGACGTAAATTCTAAACCTGACTTATCAAATTTGACTTCAGGTACACGCACCACATACAGAGGCTTCAACGATTCCAATGCAGTCTTAGCATCAGGATAACGATACTTATCTTCTTTGTCTTTATTCTTACTTTTAGTATTGTTTTTTTCTTCTGGCTCCAATTGTGGCTCTACCATTTTACTCAGCCAATCAATAAAGCGTAAACTGCATCCCTTCAACTTTGGATCGATTTTGCTGCGATCTAGTTGATTGCTGAAATCGATGTAATTACCGATATCTGTAGAACGGATCGCCCCAATCAAACAGATTAACGTCAAACCCAAACCATAAAGATCGGAAGCACTCGTTAGCTTGAGATTGCGGATTTGTTCGGGAGCCATGAAGCCAAACGTCCCCGCATTAGCGCTACTCATCGCTACACTGCCACTACCCACCCGCGCAAAACCAAAATCAATTAGATAAACATTGAGATTATCATCCACCAGAATATTTTCAGGCTTAACGTCACGGTGAATGACAGGCGGCATTCGCTCTTGCAGATAAACCAAAATTTCTAGAAGCTGCACCGCAATTTGCTTAATTTGGTCAGGCGTAAAACTCCGCCCCACTGCCAAAGTATTCGCAGGAAAATATTCCGTAACCAAGCAATAGCCATTATCTGTCTCAAACTTGTCTAAATACTTGGGAATACCGCGATGATTTAAACCCTGCAAGCTTTTGATCTCACGCTCGATCACCCTAAATCCATCCCACCCCGCACCCTTAGAAAACTGAAATTGCTTAATGACAACATCTACCCGATCCACAAGTCGTTTAGCCAGATAGGTAAACCTGCCCCCTTCTGAGTTATGCCCCAACTCTTTGATAACTTGAGAGCCATGCGCCGCGAAATCAGGGAAAGAAGTCATAGAATTTTAGCGGTGAGCGACTAAATTAATTAGCTAGATTTTAGCTTTTTTGTCCAAAGACGACAATACAACTCTTTGGGATTCATAATTATTTGAATTAGCGATCGCCACTAATTTCTGATTTCTCGACATTAAACATCTCCAAAAGAACCTAAAGCCTAAAATCAAGAAGAAGCTCCCAAAGGGAGCTTCTTCTTGATTATCTATCGCAAATCGTTCTGCCTATTAACCTTGCCAATTAGCCCAGTCTTGGGGCTTCAAGAAAGTTGTGTGCAATTCTGCTTCAGGAGTATTCGGTTCGGGATGATAATCGTAGTCCCAACGCACTAATGGCGGCAAAGACATCAAAATTGACTCAGTACGTCCATTGGTTTGCAAACCAAAAATAGTGCCGCGATCGTAGACAAGGTTAAACTCGACATAGCGCCCGCGACGGTATAACTGCCACTGCTTTTGCTGATCGCCAAATTCCATAACGCGGCGACGATTGGCGATCGGCGTATAGGCAGGCAAAAAAGCACCAGCGCAATCTTGCACGAAGGCAAAAATCTCTTCCCAAGTCCGAGGCACATCGCCCACCTCATCACTCATGACTTGAGCCGTTGTCGAGTCATTACTATTTTTGTAAAGCCCTTCTTCGCTATTTTGATAATCGAAGAAAATACCGCCGACACCGCGAGTTTCGCCGCGATGCTTGAGATAGAAGTAATCATCACACCATTGCTTGAAAACTGGATAGTAATGGGGATTGTGGCGATCGCAAGCAGTTTTGAGGGTATTGTGCAAATGCTTGGCATCTTCCGCAAAGCCATAGTAAGGAGTCAGGTCAAGTCCGCCGCCAAACCACCAGACTCTACCTGCCTCAAAATAACGATAATTGAGGTGAACGGTGGGCGCATAGGGATTTTTGGGATGTAATACCATTGATGTCCCCGTTGCATAGAAGGTTTCCCCTGCCACATCGGGGTGATGACGCAAAATTGCTGGGGGAAGTTGTGAGCCGTATACTTCCGAAAAATTTACGCCGCCCTTATCAAAATAGTCACCATCGACAATTACACGCGATCGCCCGCCACCACCTTCAGGACGTTCCCATTGATCTTGTTTAAACTTAGCTTTGCCGTCTAGCTCCTCTAAACCTTGGCAAATGTTGTCTTGAAAGTCCTGCATGAACTGTTTCACGCGAGCCTTTGAGTCAACAGGAACTTTAGATAAAACCTTACTAGGTGCGGCGGGAGCAATAGTCATAATCGTTATCTGGTTACTTAATATTTTTTATAAGGATGTACGCTCTGCACAGTAAATGATTGGAAGCGCTTCCGATCATTTACTGTATGAAGTCAATATAGTTGTCAGTCTTGTGAGGACACAAAA
>MNZA01000050.1:0-26471 GCA_001873375.1 Oscillatoriales cyanobacterium CG2_30_44_21 | reverse complement strand
TTGCGCCGCCACTCGCTTCTTAGGTTTTGGTTTGTCCTAATTCAAGTGACTACGGCTATACCACTAATTAAATACTTTACATTTAGTCTGGGATACCTAGGCGAAATGTAAAGCATTATGTATTAATTTATCGCGATCGCTGACCTACAGCGCTTTGCACTCCAACCAAACCCATGCTAGACATACCCGAACAATTTTTAACTTTAAATACACCGCGCCTCACTCTACGGAAATTGGCGATCGCCGATGCTGAAGAGATTTTTGCTTACGCTCGCGATCCCCAATTAACCACTTACACACTATGGGAACCCCATCGGTCAATCGATGATACTTATGACTACCTAAATAACAATGTCTTTGAGCTATATCGCTCTGGGCAAGGTATGGATTGGGGAATAATTTTAAAAGAAAATGGCAAGCTAATTGGAACCTGTGGTTTATATGCTAAGCCAATCCATCAACGAGCGGAACTGGGATACGCACTATCAAGAGATTATTGGGGACAAGGGTTGATGACTGAAGCTGTCAAAGCCGCGATCGCCTTTGGCTTTCATGTGATGCGATCGCAAAGAATCCAAGGCTGTTGTGCTGCTGAGAATATTGGATCGGCGAGAGTTTTGGAAAAGTCAGGAATGCAGTTTGAAGGAGTTCTGCGTAATTACATTGTCAAAAAAGACCAACCTTGGGACGTAAAAATGTACGCGATTACAGCACTTCCAAATAAAGAAATGACATAGACATTCGCCAATTCAAGGATGAAATGCAACACCTAGGGGGGCTTTGCATAAAGGGACTCACAAGGATATTCTGATATTAATCACAATAACAAGGATACCCTCATGAGGTTTAGCGATCTTAGCACCACAGAAAGAAGTGAACTGTATAAACTGAAAGTAATCGAGCAACTATCGATATCAGAGATCGGTCGGCGGATGAATCGAGACAAAAGTACGATATCGAGAGAACTAGCGCGAAATACAGATGAGCGCCAGCTCGGCTATCTGCCAGATACTGGCTCGATGCCCTGCAAGATCGCAACTTGACCGCACATACTTACAATGAAGAGGTAGCGATCGCAGTTGAATCCAAAATTAGAAGTAAATATTTCCAACTGCTAGCGGAAGTTTATGCGTATTTTAAGAACAAGATAGCAACTATATGAAGTATGGATTAATTGAGCGAGATTTTATTTACATCAACGAAGCAATTCGAGAATTTCCTGAAATTACCGAAGTAATCTTATTTGGCTCACGGGCAAAGGGAAACTATAAAATAGGCTCGGATGTGGATTTGGCGATCAAGGGCGATCGCGTTACATCCGAAATTACAGCGCGACTTGCTGATTGCCTGAATGAAGAGAAGCCATTACCTTATTTCTTTGATGTGGTGCATTACGAAGCGATCGCCGAACCAAAACTCAAGGAGCATATTAATATATTAATCGCGTTGGCATTAAAATTTAGGCAATCAATTAGGTTGTTCCGCCCGCTACGCGGGCGAAACAATTAAAACAACTTTGAAGTTAATAGCAAGGTTGTTAAACCGACCAATACTAAAAGAGAACTGCCGACATTGTTCCAAAATTGGTGATGGCTAGTTAGGGAAGCTCTTTGTTTGGGGCGATCTTCCATGATGGGTTGCAATGTTGATAGGTCAATGATTGGGAACTTACTGCGTCGAAACCAGCCTGTCGCAATTACAGAGCGATCGCGTAAAATCTCCAGATTTTTAATTGTATTGGAAGGATCAATAATCCATTGATGGAAGTTGGGAAGGTAATTGAGAAAAGCGAACCCACCTTGGTCTTCTAGGCGCATCGCATAACCCCAATAAAAGTCATCGGTTCCATATCCTAAAAGCTCCCCAGGGATCTGCACGGGTGCGCCTTGCACATAGCTAGCATAGGGGTCAGTCAGTAAGCTAACTAAATCGGTGTCAGAAACGCGGCGAAAATCGGGATAGCGCAAACTGCCCTGAAACATAAACCCCAATCCTAAGCCAATCATCGAAAGGCTTAGCAATAGCCAGCGGTTGTAAAGCTGCGAAAATAAGTGTGCCACGATCGCGGCGATCGCCAGTCCCACAAATGGAGAAATTTGAATCAACAGATCGCGCCAAAAGTTTTGATAGAGCTTTTTTTTATTGAGTTTCTTTTCTTCTTTTAGTAATTCCGCAAAGTCATATTCCGTCATTAGCCCTAACTGTCGCGAATAGCCTGTTAGCCCCTTGAGGCGCTTACCCACAAGGGGATGAGTGGAATGAATCTCTAGCCACAGCCGCCAAGGATTACAGATTTCCCACAAGAAAACACGGTAAGGATTTTGATCGGTTTGTCCTGCATGGGCGATCTCCATCGCCAAGCCGATCGCGGTCATGGTCTGGCAGTCGCAAATCCCCAAGGCTCTGGTTGACTCCAAAAGCCGATTGGTGGGCATCGCAGGCTGGTTATAGGGCAGCATTTGTCTTGCCATTTTCGGCAAAGCGCGGGCAAGGGCATTGGGGTTGCCTGTCACCTCAGCCGCAAAGCGATCGCTAAGCACAGTACTCGCATGGGATAACCAAATTAATAGGTAATTGCTGAGGTTATAGACGGTGTGGGCGCAAGTGGCGGCAACTTGCCAGAGTTGCTTGGCACTATTTGCCTGATAGCTGGCGCGGCTCAGGGATACATAAATGTAATAAAGAATCTGCACAGGCGCGGAAACAAAGGTCAAAACCGCAAAACTCTTGTTGCGGAGCCGCCCCAGTTGATAGGCATACACCGACGCAATTTCATCATCATCCAGACATTCAAATAAGCCGCGACTAACCACAATCCGCGCCGAATTGGAAATTACGCCATAAATAAAAGCCACAGGTGCATCATCTTCAATCCATCCCAATCGCGGCACGAAAATATTATATTTCTCGCAAAACTTCTCAATTACTTCCACCGATTCAGGACTCTTTTGATCTAAGTCCGCAAGGGTAATCCATTGAATACGGTGATATTGCTTTTGGGTAATGTCAATAATCCAAGGCGACATAAAAAACAGCAAAATGCTAACCACGCCTGTAACGATCGCCGTGAGTTGAAACCAAAGCTGAATAAATTCACCTGTAATAATCAGCGCCAGTGAATAACCTATTAAAAACTGCAAGCCAATGACCGCCAAAACTGTGGCGATGATCGCCGCAATCAAAAAGTAAGTGTAGCGAGCAGGTAACGATAAAGTTACGTCTGATTTGCGATAGCGGCGCGGATCGGACTGAACGACAGAAGCGACATCTTGATTGCGTTGAATGCGATCGCTGGGTGGCAGATTTAAAATCTCTTGCAAAGTGGCGATCGACTTTTGCGACCATTTTTGTAATTGCGGATCGCTGGAAGTGGCTAGTTGTTCACAAATAGTAATTGCTTTGTCGGCACGTCCTGTTTTTTTGTACGCCGAAACTAGCCAAATTTGGGCTTGCACATAGTCCTTGGAGATTTTGTCAAAGCTAGTTTGGCAATATTCTGTCAAGATGGCAATCGCTTCGGTGTAGTGCTTTCGCAGTAGGGCTTCTTTGCCAGCTTTCAGAGACATCACCATACCTCCCGCAACATTAAAAACTTAATTATCAGCTATACGGCGCTTTGCGCTGACTTAAAACCCCCAAAAGTTTGCTTCTCCAAGAAAATAAAAAGGCTGGCGTAGCCAGCCTTTTTATTTTCTTGTTCTTGTAAAGGAACCTGTACGAGTATTGCCATTACCCCCCGTCACGCTCACATTGCCAGCATAGCTCCCCTTACCTGTGCGAGTGCCACTGCCGCTTACAGTGCGAGTTTGTCCATTGCTAAAAGTGGTATTGCGATCGCCGCTGCATTGCCCCGCATTACAGCTTCGGGTGTTGTTAAAAGTTCTGGTGTTGCCGTTGCTGCCAGTGACAGTGCCAGTCTTATTGACAGCGCCATTTGTGCGGGTGCGTTGTCCATTCACAGTTGCCGTATTAATTTCCCCGTTGCGATTGGTGCGAGTGACATTGCCTGTGTAAGCACTATTGCCATTCTCATTGTTGGTGTAAGTATAGTCACTATTAGTTGATGAAGTTTTACCGTTTGGGTAAGCAGTATTGGTAGATCGGCTAACCGAGTTATTGTCTCGGTTAATAGTTGTCGAGGTGGTGGAGGTGACACTCTTACCATTCTGTCCAGTCAGAGTTCTGGTGACTTCGCCAGCCCAAGCGGGAGAGGCTAGCAATAGACTGAAGGCAACGGTGCAGATTCCAATTTTCATAACTTTAATGTCCTAGGCTTTTGCTTACACTAATTTTGACAATCCATCAATAAAAAGGGTTCAAAGTTTTTTAAATCTCGATTTCGGCAATATCAGCAATGCTGCTAGAAAACTCAAAACCTAGCGGCTCTCCCCGATCGCAGCGATCGCGAAATTCACAACGCCTACAATTACTATTCCCTGAAAGCAATTTAGGATAATTATCTGTATCCCTAATTTCGGTCAAAATTTGGCTGATCTGACGTTCGGTTTGATCAAAGTCAGCTTGCGAATAATTAATAATCACCGACTCGGCAGCATTGGCAAACCAATAGGTCATCGAAATTTCTTCTGGGGCGTAATTAGTAGTCTTGGCTAGCAAATATAGATACAGGCGAGTTTGCCAATTTTTTTGCAGCTTTGCCTTAGAAATCGCCACTTGATGCGTCTTCCAGTCAAGGATTTGTCCTTGGCGATCGCCCAATATCAATAGGTCGTAAATTGCGGTTAAGACAAAACACCCTTGACCGTGATCGTGATTATGAATATGATGCAGCGACATTGGCAGATTTGCGCTAACTTCGAGGGTGCGGCGGTGTTCACATAGGCGATCGCCCGCAATCATTGCAGGCGGTTGCTGCTCAAAGGCAGCTAGCCAAGATTGTAAATTTGCGTGACTACCTGCCAATTCGGCAACATCTAGCCCCATTTCTTTCTGTTGCATCAAGAGGTGAAAGTTTGCGCCCAATAGCAAATTTTGTTTGCCTACAAGATCGGCTTCAGGCAGATTTAACTCCTCCAAATACCTATATTGGTACTCCCGCCGACAACGTTCCCAAATATTGAGATGCCCTTGCGAAATTGTCGTGATTAAAGAAATAGCTTTCATTGCAGATTTGCGTTCTTGTAGTACCATATCGTCAAACAATCGCCATCACCTATGAATTCATCCGCGGATGCGCCTGTCATTCCCAATTCTTCGATGCGTCGATTTCTAAAAATCGTCAACCTGCGCCCAGACGAAGCTGAGCGCACGTTTTTGATGTTTTTATTTTATTGCACGACCTCGATCGGTGCGGTATGGCTGGAATATTCTAGCTCCACATTATTTCTAGAAGCCTATCGCGCGGAGAATTTGATTTGGGTTTACATGGCAACTGCGTTTATCGTGACTGCCTTTGGTGTTTTCTACTCGTGGCTACAGAAAATTTTCCCTTTGCGATGGGTGATGTTAGGGATCTCACTCTTACTGGCTCTGCCTCTGCCCCTTGCTTGGATGGGGCTGATGCAAAAGGGTTCATTTATATTTATGGCAGCCGTATTTGCGATTCGGCTCTGGGTGGAAGGTATCTATGTTTTAAGCAATATCAATAACGACATCGCTGCCAATCAACTTTTTAATATTCGCGAAATTAAACGCGCTTTTCCCCTGATCTCCACAGGCATTATCATTGCCGAAATTATCGGCGGATTCTCTTACCCATTTTTGGTGAGTTGGTTCGGTGCAATCAATATGATTCTTGCCACAGGGGGGATGCTCTTTGTGGGTTCTTGCGTGATGTTTTACCTAAGTACACGCTATCGCCAAGCCTTTCCCAACTCTGTCTATAACTTTGATGGCGATGCCGAAGTTGTGTCCCGCACGATGTCGGGCAATATTCGCAAATATGTGTGGCTACTGTTTGGCTTTTTTGTTGCCGCACAGGTTTTGTTTTTTATGATCGAGTTTCAGTACCAGTCCCAACTGGAATTTCATCTGAAAACGGAAGAGGCGATCGGTAGCTTTTTAGGAATTTTTGGCGGGATCATGGGAGTCTTTAAGCTTGCCCTTCAGCTTTTCGGCTCCAGTCGCATCATTGAAAGAATTGGCGTATTTTTTGCGGTGCTGATGCCGCCGATTGGCATTGTGATCACAGGGGTTTTGGCAGGATTTGCTCCCTTTGGACTGCTGATTGGTTTTGTTGTTCTCAAGTTTTTCGATGAACTGTTTCGATTTACGATTGTGGCGGCAACGGCTCCGACATTATTTCAAGCTGTCCCCGATCAGTTTCGCAGCCAGATTCAGTCCTTTGTCCGAGGCATTGCTGACCCCCTAGCCACAGGCGGGGCAGGGGTCTTGATTTGGGTTTTTACGGTGATTTTTCGGCAGGGGGGCGTGAACTTAAATATCTTCTCCCAATGGTTTGCAGGGGCGATCGTGATCGTCGCTTTGATCTGGATTGCCGTAATTTGGCTATTGCGGCGGGGGTATCTGGAACTGCTGATCCAGAGTGTAGAACGGGGACAACTAACACTGCTGACGGTCGATCCCCGCGAAATGCGCCGCGCTGTCTCCGAGTCGATGGCACGCGCCGAAACCCAGCTAGAGCAGTCGGTATGTATTGACCTGCTGACCCAGATTGCCCCCCAGTCGGTTTCCGAGTCCCTGTCTCCATTGCTGTCGCAGATGACTCCCGACTTGCAAGCTCAAAGCATTGAAGCCATGCTCGAAAGCCCCGAAGCCAAGTATTTATCCTACGTTCGGGAAGTGATGCAGTCGCCCAACGCGTCGCCGCAAGTACAGGCTCTATGTCTACGGTACGTGTTGCTAGCCGATGAAAAAAATCGCGATGTCGATGGTCTACGCAAATACCTTGGGGCAGAACAAAATCCGATTATTCGCGGTACGGCGGTGGCTTTGATGATGCGCCTTGGCTCATCGCCCCAAGTTGCCGAAGCGACGAATACTTTGCGCCACATGATCACGAGTTCTTCTCAGCCTGAGAGGGTTTTAGGTTGTCGAGCTTTGGCGGAGGCGGCTTTTTTGCAGTCCCTGCGTTTTTATGTGCCGCAACTATTACAAGATCCTTCCATTGAGGTGCGTTGTGCCTTGTTGAGGGCGATCGCCTCGACCCGAGCTAGTGAATATTTTCCCTCCTTGGTGCGGGGTCTACATTACAAAGCTACCCGCCGCGCCTCCCGTGAAGCGATGATTTCCCTTGGTGATGATGCAATCAGCTCACTACTTGACCTCGCCCATAGCGATCGCAGCCCTGAAAACGTCAAGATCCAAGCATGGGACATTCTGGCGGAGATCGGCACATCCACTTCTATTTCCATATTGGCGAATAATTTACCCAAATCTTGGGGCAAGCATCGGCGGCAGATTTTACGAGCTTTACTTCGCATCCCCCAAGAGCAAGGCATCGAAGCAATTTTAGAATTATTGGGTAGAAGTGGTCTAGAAAAAATGGTCGTCCAAGAATTGGGTGTGATGACCGAAGCATGGGCGGCGATCGCTGACTTGCCTCAAGATCAACTAGGCACAACGGAAGCGGCGTTGCTCAATGATGCTTTGCAAAATGAAGTATTTGATAGCCTAGATCGAATTTTCTTAATCATGAAATTACTCTATTCCCCTTCCGCCATTCAAGCGGCGGCTTTTAATATTCTGTCTGGGTCAAAGGGCAGTTTGGCGCGAGGCATAGAGATTTTAGATAACACGGTGGATTTAAGTGTGAAGCAGATTTTGTTATCTGTTGTTGACAATCGCTCCACTAGTGAAAAATTAAATATCTTGGCAGCGATCCACCCTTATCAAAGTATGCCATCTACTAAGCGATTACAGCAGCTTGTGGATTTGCGTTATTGCCTATCGGACTGGACGCTAGCTTGCTGTTTTCATGTGGCGCGTGTCCAAAGTTGGAGTATTTCTGTTGAGGCGATGCTTAGTTGTCTGGAGCATCCTACAGGTTTTGTCAGAGAGGCAGTGATTTCCTATTTGCAAGTTGCTTCGCCGCGATCGCTAGTTAGGATTTTGCCCAGATTATTAAAGGATCGTGATTCTTTGGTTTTGGCTCAGGCAAAAGCAATTTCTTACTATTTTCAAAGTAATGGTAAAAATAATGTAAATCTAGGTAATAATTCCCTTCAGGAAAAAGGTTTAGACCCTAATATTAGAGCCAACATAATTGGCAAACCAAATGGGCGTGGGGAGTCTTAGGCGATGTTAACCAGTATTGATCGATTGCTATTGGTACGCGGGGTTCCGATTTTTAAGGAGCTACGGGATGATTTTTTAGTGCGCCTCGCCTCAATCATGAATGAAGTGTCGTACCCATCTGGCAAGATGATCTTTGCTCAAGGTCAAGAAGGACGATCTCTGTATGTGGTGGTTGCAGGTCGGGTGAGGGTGCATATCGGCGACAAGGATCTGGCGCTGTTGGATAAAGGTAGCTGTTTTGGGGAAATGTCTTTGTTTGATGCCGAGCCACGATCAGCGACAGTAACGGCTATCACTGGCTGCGATTGCCTAGTCCTGACCCAGCAACAACTCTATGAAGCGATCGATGAAACTCCTGACATTGCCGTAAATATTATTCGTCTGCTGTCGCGGCGGATTCGCAGCCAAAATATCAAGCTCAACGAGTTACAACAAAGCCCAGAGGCGCAGTCTGTAGCTCAATCCCACTAATAATAACAAGGGGCTTAAGCCCCTTGCCTGTGCAAGTCTGCCTAAGAATGTGATGCGCCCTCTTCGCGGGCGCGGCACATTCTCTAGGTTTTAATCACTTGCCACTGGGTAACAGGGCGCATCGGCTTCCAGCCCCAAAAAGTGCCGATCGCCTCAGCCCGACTAATGGAAATTTGAGTCAGCGTACCGCCATATTGCTGTTGCCACTGAAACAATTTCTGCTCACCCTCCAGCGTAACCACATTGGCAACTAACCGCCCCTGCGATCGCAAAGCTTGCCAGCAAGTCTCAAACAACTCAGGCACAGTCGCGCCGCCGCCGATAAAAATAGCATCAGGAATTGGGAAACCTTGAAGAGCTTCAGGAGCCTTACCTTCGATAATTTTGAGATTAGGAACGCCAAGGGCGATCGCATTTTCGGCAATAAAGTGAGTGCGGGACTTTTCAATCGCGATTGCCTGACAGCGCGAATGACTTCGCATCCATTCAATGCCAATGGAACCGCAACCAGCACCGACATCCCAAAGCAATTCCCCCGCATTAGGCGCAAGTGCCGATAATGTAATCGCCCGAACTTCGCGCTTGGTTAACTGTCCATCATGGTGGTAGGCATCATCGGGCAGTCCTGCCATCCGCGAGAGAATTTTTGCATCAGGATCGGGAATACATTTGATCGCGATCGCATTAAGATCGGCAACTTCGGAAAAGTTCTCAAATTGATTGGCAATACTAGAAATAATGCGTTCTTTAGTTCCATTAAGGTGTTCTAAAATCGTGATTTTACTGTGGCTAAATTGGCGATCGCAGAGCATCTTTGCCACAATCTGCGGCGTTTCCTTCCCCGAACTCAGAATCAAAAGCTTGGCATGAGGATAAATATAAGACTGCAAAAGCGAAGCTGGACGACCGCAGAGACTTAGGGTTTCCACTGCATTTAATGACCATCCCAATCGCGCACAGATCAAGCTAAAAGTAGAAGGTGATGGAATAATTGTGACTTCTTCAATGGGAATTCTTCTTAATAGCGTTGTGCCAATTCCAAACCACATAGGATCGCCACTAGCTAAAACACAAACTGATTTACCGCGCAAATTCATGATTTGTTGAATAGTGGACTCAATCGGTGATGCCCAAACAATGCGCGATCGCCTATCCTCCAATAATTCTGGCATCATCGCCAAATGGCGATCGCCCCCCACTAATATTTCGGCATTATCAATTAGCGATCGGGCAGCCAAACTTAATCTTGACAAGCCATCCTCACCGATACCAACTACCGTCAGCCATTTTTTATAATTCATTGACATCTTGTTTGGTATTGAAGATTGCAGCGATGCAATACAGTACTTTCAAATTTTTTTGGTTTGAGCGCAAACTGTGATTGCCAATAATAGTAGAACTTCCACAAAACAAAGCCTTGTAAGAGCAATTCATGAATTGCCCTTACAAGGCGGTTTTTAAGTCATTTTAGCGATCGCTAACAATAGAAAAGCCATGCTCAGCATGGCTTTTCTATTGTTTAGCTACAAGCTACAGGTTCGCCAACTTCTTTGGGAGTAGCAAAGGAAGTCCCACAACTACAGGACTTACTTGCATTGGGATTGCGAAAACGGAAGCCGCCGCCTAGAAGGTCTTCGGTGTAGTCCAGTTCCAACCCTTGCAACTGCGGTAAATTGCTATCATTGATCACAATTTTTACGCCATTGCAATCATATTGATTGTCATCGGTAGCGAGTTGATCGGCAAAGTCCATCAAGTAAGAAAGTCCAGAACAACCACCTTGCTTGATCCCCAACCTCAGGGGAGCCGTGGTAGCCCTTTGGCTTTGGAGACTTTTGACACGGGCGATCGCTGCGTCAGTTAATGTAATCATGCAGAAATTCCTATTTATGAATCGAACTACTTGCAATATTAGTCTTCTAATAGGACAAGTGCAATACTTGAGAGGGCGACATTGGTGTAGCCAGCGACTTTAGCCGCCTTATAAAGAGGCTTGGTAAGAATGCACTTATGCAATCCTAGTAAGCGCACACCTTGATCTAGGAGGAGTCCAGTTTTAAAGTGAAAATTGCGATGCATCTTTACGGCTTTGGCAAGTTTAGACTTAGATTTACAGCAAATCATGAGATAACTCCGAATGGTTGGATTTTTAAAACTGTTTAAGTACTAGGCAGGATTCAGATCCTAAACCTGTAGTGAACGCTGCGCGTGCGCTACAGCCTTTGGTTATGGTTTTCAATCATGCTTAGAAAGACTTAATCTATATTAACCTTAGTTTTCTAGAAGGGGTGGGCGCAATGCCATGCTTTGATGGGTACAGAGAAAATTTTGAAGGCGGCGCTTCGCGCCGCCTTCAAAATTTTCTCTGGGTTTTAAATTAGCTCAAAGCACTGTATATAGAGCCAAGATGTGTGTATAATTTATGTGCAATAATCAAGTATTTTATTTCACGCCTGTTTTTTTGCTATGAAGCCTATAATTCTCTTAATCCCATTTATCGGTTTAATTTCGTTGCTATTGCCAATTGACACTGTTTTGGCTAGCCGTGGACAAGATACCTGCAAGCGATCGGGAGAAGTATGGGTGAAGGGCTATACAAGAAAAGATGGTAAATATGTGAAATCAGCCTGCCGCACCAAAGCTAACAGTAGCAAAAAAGATAATTGGTCAACAATTAACAACACTAATCCATACACAGGCAAAAAAGGGACAAAGCTGCCCTAGCCCTTTTATACCAAGTAAAGAAATGGCGTAGCCATTTCTTTACTTGGTATAAAAAACAAAATTAAGAAACTTCTACAACTTCCCTAGCTTCTATCGGTGGACTATCAGCACGAATTCCTTCCATCTCTTCGAGAACCTGCAAATACTTCCCTGTAATCAATCTCGCTCCTCGGCGATGGGTGAAATAGTTCCATCCCCACTGGATCATCACAACGAGTTTATTGTCAAATTCAATTAGATAATAAACATGAACAAATGTCCAAATAAACCATGCCAGCCAACCTTTGAGACGGATAAACTTGAAGTCCACAACCGCCTCATGACGACCGATTACAGCGAGACTGCCAAAATCCCAATACTTGAATTTTGTAGGTTCCTTCTGCCGCATCTTCGCCTCAATGTGATGCGCGACATACTCACCCTGCTGCATCGCCACAGGCGCAACTCCGGGTAAAGGGCGATCGCCCTGATGGGGATAGTTCGCCAAGTCACCAATCACAAATACATTAGGAAAACTGGCGATCGACAGATCAGGCTGGACAACCACGCGACCAACTCGATCTAGTTCGGCATTTAGGCGATCGCCCAACACCTTACCCATCGGTGAAGCCTTCACCCCTGCCGCCCACAAAATTGTTTGCGCCTGAATCTGCTCGACTTGCTCACCAGATTTGACGGTGACAACATGATCTTCAATGTTCGTCACCATTGCATTGGTTTTAACTTCCACTCCTAGTTTGAGCAAAGACTCTTTGGCAGTCGCCGAGAGATCGGCATGGTAGGGAGGCAATACGCGATCGGTTCCTTCTATCAAGATAATGCGCGCTTTTTTGGTATCAATATTTGTAAATTCATCACTGAGAGTGCGATGGGCAAGCTCCGCCAATGTACCTGCGAGTTCCACACCAGTAGGTCCGCCACCGATGACCACAAAGTTCATCAATGCTTCCTTAACTTTGGCATCATGGGTCTTTTCGGCTGCCTCAAATGCGCTCAGGATACGGCGACGGATATTAATTGCATCTTCAACAGTTTTTAACCCAGGGGCTTGCTCAGACCATTGATCGTTGCCAAAATAATGGTGACTGACCCCTGTGGCAACAATCAACGAGTCATAGCTTATATCTAAATGATTTTTTAATTTGACTACCTGCGCTTGGGGATCAACATCTAGCACTTCGCCCATGACAACGCTGGTATTTTTGTTCTCGGCGAGGACAGACCGCAGTGGTGAAGCGATATCAGCGGGGGAGAGGCTGCCTGTAGCGACTTGGTAAAGCAAGGGCTGGAAGAGGTGAAAGTTACGTTTGTCGATGAGGGTGACTTTCAAAGGAACCTTCGATTTGCCTAGCTTTTGGGCAGCATATAGCCCTCCAAAGCCGCCGCCTATGATAACAACATGATGTGGTGCGCTTTCATTGTGAGTACTTAGAGACATGGCAAGTTTTTAGTTAAGATTAGTTGTGCTTATTTGGCTAATAGCATCTTTAAAAAATTATTATATCTGTAAATAAAAATATCTATTTGTACCTTTTGATAAGTACCGCGATTTACGATGACTTAAAACCCAGAGAAAGTTTTGAAAGCGCCGCGAAGCGACGCTTTCAAAACTTTCTCTATGCCCCTTAAAGCCTAAATAGGCTGCAATAATCTTAGAAATTGGTGATAGAACATTCTCAAAAAAATAAGTTGCGACGCAAAGCATCGCAACTTATTTTTCAAAAGAAACCGTTTTTAAACAGCAGTAATGCTGGCAATTACGCCACCTTGTTTGTGAATACGTTGATATTCGGTGGAAAGTTGGTCGAGAGGAACCAGATAGACTTTATTGATGCGGCGGAATTTAGGAAAGCTATTGAAAACCTTGGCGCGATAGCCAGTGACTTCAATACGGTAGACCTTACTGGTGGGAGTGCCAAAAGACCCACGGCGCGACAGAGGCGCATCCGCAGGTGTTCGGAATGATCCACCATCACCACCAGCAGGAATCACCGCAGTCGGCGTAGAGTTAATGATTAAAGAGTTGAGCTTGGCGCTATTTCCTGCCAAATTACCATTGAGGCTACTGCTAGCAGAACCGCGCACCAATTCAAAGGTATGGGTAAACTGCATCACGTTGGTGATTGCTTCAGTTTTGTAGCCCCGGATGTAAGGCACAAAGTTTTCGCCAAAAGTATTTAGGTACTCATCGCTGTCAATATAGGAGTCTATGTCAGCCTCAAATCCCTTGGCATTGAGGATATCGCTGTGTTGGCGCACTTCATCATAATCCATTGGCGGGCGACCAAGCAGATGGCGGAAGTTAAGCTCGGTAGTACGGTAAGGAGCGACATTGTTAAAGAATTTAGAACGGTAAAGTCCAGACTTTGCGATCGCCCGCACAAACTCACGCACACTTAATTCGCCATTCTTAAACTGAGACTCGGGTACAGTAAGTCTCTCGCTTTCCATCACATAGGCATTGCCTAGTACTTGGCTATAAACAGCCCTGATCAAAGATTCTATTTCTTCCGAAGATTGTCCCAAAACCCTCTCTTGAGGAGGGGTTTCATCAAAGAGGCTGACACCCAAGCGTGAAGCAGATGCAAAAGTCATTATTTAATATCTCCTGAGATAATAAAGATTATTTTAAAAAAGTGTTTAAAAATTAATGAACTAGGTAACTAGACGTATTGATTTATACGTTCAGCTAGTAGTTGATTCTCTTATATCTCAGGAACCTTAACCGTCAAGATTTATGAATTTTTGTGTCTTAGCATTAAATAAAAAAATAAAGCCCTGCGTTGCAGGGCTTTATTTTTTAGTCAAGGTTAGTTTGTATCTGCTTTGACCTTTTCCACGATCGCTGTAAAAGCTTGAGGATCGAGGATGGCAATCTGGGACAACATTTTGCGGTTGATATCAATATTTGCTTTCTTGAGGAGTCCAGCAAACTTGCTGTAGCTCAAACCTTGCTGGCGAGCGGCGGCATTTATACGGGTGATCCACAAACTACGGAAATCGCGCTTCTTCTTGCGGCGATCGCGGTAGGCATTACGCAGAGCTTTCATCACCTGCTGGTTAGCAGTGCGGAACAGCTTAGAGTGCGATCCGCGAAAGCCCTTGGCTAGTTTCAATACTTTATTGCGGCGCTTTCTAGCTACATTACCGCGTTTTACTCTCGTCATGGCAGTTGGTTACTATCGTAAAATTCGTTATATTTTTAAATTTTTCAGGGTGCAAAGCACCCCAAAAATTTTCGCTTAGGCGTAAGGCATCATTGCACTTACTCTGTCATTATCGGTATCGTCAACTATCGCCATTTTACCCAATCTGCTCTTGCGAACAGTAGGCTTATGCTCTAGTAAGTGGTTGCGACCAGCGTGGCGGCGTGCAAATTTACCGCTACCCGTCACTTTGAATCGCTTAGCAGCAGATTTACGAGTTTTGAGCTTAGGCACTTTATTTATAGTCCAAATTTTTGACCTTTACGACTGTACCATAAGTAACTTCAATGTACAGCATTTATTTTTAGAATTTTCACTGCAAAACCCAAAAAGTGAGTGGCGATGCTCTGCGCCGCCATTCACTTTTTGGGTTTTATGTTCTAAGCGAAATTTTTTGCCATCTATTGAGGATTACAGCCTAGAATTTTAGAAAATGATTTTGATTCAAAGTTTTTAAGGCGATCGCCAACTAATTGCTAGGAAGAAAATTATGATCTTTATCAACCCCAAGATTGATTTTGCTTTTAAAAAAATATTTGGCTCTGAAGACAATAAGGATATTTTAATTAGTTTCCTAAATTCTCTAATATATGAAGCCCATCCCGTAATCCAAGATTTAGAAATTATTAATCCCTATCTTGCGCCCAAAATTCGTGGGATTAAGGAAACCTATTTAGATATCAAAGCAAAAGTGCGAGATGGCGAATCGAAAGAAGAAAGCACCGTGATTATTGAAATGCAGGTACTTAATGTAGAGGGTTTTGAAAAACGAATCTTGTACAACGCCGCTAAGTCCTATTCCACACAACTTACCTCAGGGCAAGGCTACCAGCTTCTCAACCCAGTCATTGCCTTGACCATCACCGACTTCGTGATGTTCCATGAACTTGATAGTGTTACTTCAAAATTTATATTGAAGGAAAAAGATTTTCTAATTGACTATCCAATTTATGACATCGAACTCATTTTCGTAGAGCTGCCTAAGTTCCAGAAAAGTGAATCAGAATTGGAAAACAATGTTGATAAGTGGCTCTATTTTCTCAACAATGCTCGAAAACTACAAGATGTTCCTGACTCTATGGAAGACATTCCCGAATTTCAAAAAGCATTCTATATTGCGAATCAAGCGAACTTGAGCCTTGATGAGCTAGAAGATCAAGAAAAAAGTGAAATTTTCATTCAAGATCAAAGGGGTGCCATCACGAAAGCGATTCGTCAAGGACTAGAAGAGGGGCTTCAAGAAGGATTGAAGCAAGGGCTTCAAGAAGGACTACAAGAGGGACGACAAGAAGGTGCTAAGCAAAAGACTTATGAAATTGCCAGAAAGATGCTGGGAGTAGTGGACGAACAGACGATCGCGCAGATGACTGGACTATCATTGGATGAGTTAAAATTGCTGTGAAATTCAGATTTCTTCCCTAGACTATGCCATTTTCTTCTGTAATTCGTTCATTGATCCGATCGCCGCTTAGTGATGAACTTGAGAGTAAATTGACGCGATCGCATCAACTGACACTTTCAGGACTATCTCGCGTTGGCAAAGGGATTGTCAGCTCTATATTGAGTCAGAAGCAGGATCGGCTGATGGTTGTCATTGCGGCGACGATCGAAGAAGCAGGGCGCTGGTCAGTACAGCTAGAAACAATGGGATGGCAGACTGTGCATTTTTATCCCACCTCGGATGTGACTCCCTATGAGTCCTATGCCACTGAATCAGAGGTTGTGTGGGGGCAAATGCAGGTTCTCTCGGATCTAGTTAATCTGGAGCGCGATGAGTCCAAAAAAACAGCGATCGTGGCAACGGTTCGCGCCCTTCAGCCCCATTTGCCTGACCCTAAGTCTTTGAAGGAATTCTGTATTTTCCTCGAGGTTGGTGCGGAAATCTCATTACACGACATGGCGCAAAATCTGGCAGTCATGGGCTATGAGCATACTTCGACTGTGGAAACGGAGGGGCAGTGGGCGCGGCGCGGCGATATTATCGATATCTTTCCTGTGTCTAGCGAGATGCCCGTGCGGATTGACTGGTTTGGTGATGAGATCGAACGGATTCGCGAATTTGAACCTTCGACTCAAAGACCCTTAGATAGTATTCCTTCTGTATTATTGCCCCCCATTAGTTACAGTCATATTTTGGGTGGTCTATCAAATTCTGAGATAGAAGATGAGTTTAGCTTTACAGGATGGGCGGTGCATCCCTACTCAACGGCTTCGTTATTGGATTATCTGCCAAGTCCTGATCGCTGCATTGTCGTAATTGATGAAATCGATCAATGCCAAGCCCATAGCGATCGCTGGTATGAATCGGCAGCACAAAGTTTTGCGATCGCCTCTCTTCCTCCATACGCAACTACTAAAAATAGACTGCACCGTTCTTTTGAGGAATGTTTAGAAGCAATCAGAAAATTTGATCTGCTGGATTTATTAGAACTAGCTGAAGAGAATCGCGGCTTAAATATGGCGAGTCGATCTGTGCCTGCAATTCCCCATCAATTCGGCAAAATTGCGCAAACTATTCGCGAATATCGCGAACAAAAATATAAAATTATCTTGGTTTCCGCGCAGCCATCGCGGACTGTGGCACTGTTGCAAGAACATGATTGTCCAGCGCAATTTATTCCCAATGTCCGCGATTATCCTGCGATCGACAAGACTCATAATTTACGAATCGCCGTGGCGCTGAAGTATTCAGGTATTGCCGAAATCCAAGGTTTTGTCTTGCCTACTTATCGTATCGCTGTGATTAGCGATCGCGAGTTTTTTGGACAGCACGCCCTTGGCACGCCCAATTATGTCCGCAAGCGCCGCCGCGCCGTATCGAAGCAAGTCGATCTCAATAAACTTTCTCCAGGAGATTTTGTTGTCCATAAAAATCATGGTGTAGGGCAGTTTTTGAAGTTGGAGAAGTTAACTGTAAATAATGAAACCCGTGAATATTTAGTTCTCAAATACTCTGATGGACTGCTGCGCGTAGTCGTTGACCAGATGTCGATTTTGTCGCGCTATCGAGCGATGAATGAAGGCAAGCCAGAACTTCATAAAATGGCGGGTAAGGCTTGGGCAAATGTGACGACTAAAGCCAAAAAAGCTGTTAAAAAGATTGCTTTTGACCTGTTAGAACTCTACGCCAAGCGATCGCAGCAAGTTGGTTATTCCTTTCCCCCTGATAATCCTTGGCAGCAGGAGATTGAAGATTCCTTTCCCTATCAGGCAACTCCCGATCAACTCAAGGCAACTCAAGATGTGAAGCAGGACATGGAGAGTACCCGTCCGATGGATCGCCTTGTCTGCGGTGACGTTGGTTTTGGCAAAACCGAAGTTGCCATTCGCACCATTTTTAAAGCAGTCACTTCAGGCAAACAAGCGGCTCTGCTAGTGCCGACAACAATCCTTGCACAACAGCATTACCATAGTTTGCAGGAACGTTACGCCGCCTATCCTGTGAATATCGCGTTGTTAAATCGTTTTAAAAGTAATTCCGAAAAGAAAGCAATTATCCAAAAGCTCAGAACTGGTGAATTGGATATTGTGGTGGGAACTCATCAGCTTTTGGCAAAGGATGTGGAATTTAAAGATTTGGGGCTGTTGGTAATAGATGAAGAACAACGCTTTGGGGTAGCTCAAAAAGAAAAAATCAAAACCATGAAAACTGAAGTGGATGTGCTGACTCTGTCGGCAACTCCTATTCCGCGAACGCTGTATATGGCGATGTCTGGGGTCAGGGAAATGAGCTTGATCACTACACCGCCACCGTCACGGCGCTCGATTATGACGCACCTCTCTCGCTACAATGCCGAACTAGTGCGGGCGGCGATCCGTCAAGAACTCGATCGCGGTGGGCAGATATTTTATGTGGTTTCTCGCATTGATGACATTGAGGAAGTTGCGGCAAGGGTACATGAGATGCTGCCCTCTGTTCGCATGGCGATCGCCCATGGTCAGATGCCCGAATCCGAACTGGAATCCACCATGCTCAGTTTTAGCAGTGGCGAGTCGGACATGATGATCTGCACCACGATTATCGAGTCAGGTTTGGACATTCCGCGCGTGAATACGATCATTATTGAAGATGCCCAAAGATTTGGTCTATCGCAGCTTTATCAATTGCGCGGTCGGGTTGGTCGGGCAGGTATCCAAGCCCATGCGTGGCTTTTTTATCAAGAGAAAGGCGAATTGACCGATGTGGCAAGGCGGCGACTGAAAGCGATTCAAGAATTTACCCATCTTGGTTCTGGCTACCAGTTAGCAATGCGGGATATGGAGATTCGCGGTGTGGGGAATATTTTGGGATCAGAGCAGTCTGGGCAGATTAATACGATTGGCTTTGATCTATACATGGAGATGCTGCAAGAGGCGATCGCCGAAATTCGTGGCTCAGAAATTCCTGAAGTGGAGGATACGCAGATTGATTTGCCTGTTACTGCTTTTATTCCTGCGGAGTATATCCCCGATGGCGATCGTAAAATGAGTGCTTACCGCGCCGTATCATCGGTCAACTCGCGCCGAGAGCTAGCCCAAATTATTGAAGAATGGAAGGATTGCTATGGCAATGTGCCTGCTCCTGCGCTGCAACTTTTGAAGGTAATGGAATTGAAGTTAATTGCCAAACGGATTGGCTTTTCGCGAATTAAGCCCGAAGGTAAGCAACACGTTGTTTTGGAGTCCAAGATGGAAGAGCCAGCATGGAAACTCTTGCATGAGCAGTTACCAAGCCATTTGCGATCGCGCTTTGTTTACAGTCATGGCAATGTCACCGTTCGCGGCTTAGGGATGCTCTCCCATGATAAGCAGTTAGACAGTTTGATTGAATGGCTAGACAAAATGTATCTTGCCAAGGCTGAAACTTAGCAAATTTGTTTTGGGGTGCCGGCTTCGCCGCGCCAAAAAAAAATTTGCTAAAATTCAATTCCTGCTTGAGCCTTAACGCCTTGCTCTCTAAATGGATGTTTGACAATTTCCATTCTGGTTACTAGGTCAGCAACTTCGATTAACTCAGGCAGAGCGCCTCGCCCTGTGAGAATTACATGGGAATCTGCAGGCTTTTCTTTTAGCCCTGCGATTACAGTTTGCACATCCAAATAGCCCAGTTTGAGAGCGATATTAATCTCATCAAGGAGAACTAATCTATAGTCAGGATTCTTAATATAATCAAGTCCCACCTCCCATGCTTCCTTGGTTTTGGCGATATCGCGATCGCGGTCTTGGGTATCCCAAGTAAAGCCTTCACCCAGCGCTTGAAAAACTAATTGATCTTCCCACATTGCAAAAACTCTCTTTTCCGCAGGTTCCCATGCGCCTTTAATAAATTGAATAATCGCTACTTTGTACCCATGTCCTAGCGATCGCAAAACCATCCCCAAGGCAGCCGTGGTTTTGCCTTTACCATCACCCGTATTGACGATAATTAGCCCTTTCTCCAGATTTCGTTCGGCAATCCTTTGTTGTTGAATCTCTTGGCGGCGTTGCATTTTGAGGCGATGCTGCTCAGTTGTGAGTTCGGTCATAAAAATTTACCAAATAGAATTGAATGTAATTACAGGGCTTGGTGCTGAAAATAACTGACAGGACTTACGCAAAAGTAACTTGAATCCCTTATTCCATCGTCAGGGCAACTCATGAATTGCCCTGACAATGCATTGTTTTATGTAAGTCCTAACTAAGCATAACTAAAACCGTTTCAAAGATTACTGTATATTTAGCCTTGATGCTACAACGGCTAAATATGTTTAAGAAGATCTTCTCCTTTGGTTTACTTGCTTTTGTGCCGATATCGGTGATTGGTCACTTTTTAGGTTGGGATTCAACATTAATATTTGTAACTTCGGCGATCGCGATTTTACCCCTAGCTGGCTGGCTCAGCACCGCCACCGAAGAAATTTCCGTGGTTTTAGGACCATCTTGGGGAGGATTGTTAAACGCAACTTTTGGAAATGCTACTGAATTAATCATCGCGATCGTTGCTCTAAACGCAGGTTTTACCAGTGTTGTTAAGGCAAGCATTACAGGCTCGATTATTGGCAACCTGCTGCTGGTCATGGGCTTTTCAATGTTTTTGGGCGGACTTCGTTACAAAGAGCAAGAGTTTCAGCCGACAATGGCAAGGCTAAATGCTTCGGTAATGAACTTAGCCGTGGTTGCTATCCTATTACCGACAGCCGCTAACTTTACGACCGTGGGCATTAGCGAAGATGTGATTCAAAAGCTTTCACTAGCGATCGCGATCGTCTTGATTGCGGTATATTGCTTAACCCTTCTATTTTCGATGAAAACCCACGCCTATCTCTATGACGTGGGTGTATCGGAAGCCGATGATGCGGAAGCAGAAACAGGGCATCCCCAGAAGGTCAATTTACCTCTGTGGATTGCAGTTTTATTTGGAGTAACTCTTTTAGTCGCCCTAGAATCAGAACTTCTGGTGGGAACTTTGGAAGAAGCTACCGCACAGTTGGGACTGACCGAGCTATTTACAGGGGTAATTTTATTGCCAATTATCGGTAACGCGGCAGAACATACGACAGCGATTACCGTAGCGATGAAAAATAAAATGGAACTATCTGTATCGGTCGCTGTGGGTTCAAGTATGCAGATTGCTTTATTTGTTGCGCCCTTGTTGGTAATTGTGGGATGGTTTCTCGGCAAGCCAATGGATCTAAACTTCAATCCCTTTGAATTAGTTGCGGTTGTAGTTGCGGTACTAGTTGCCAACTCCATCAGTTCCGATGGACGTTCCAATTGGCTAGAAGGTTCTCTCTTAATTGCGACCTACGCAATTTTGGGCTTCGCCTTTTATTTTCAACCAGTCTAAAAATAATAGGATCTACGCCTTGCTTTCTCCCAAAATTAGGGGTGTGGCGCTTCGCGCCACACCCCTAATTTTGGGAATGGCTATTACTCGGCAGTAATTGACAGCCCGTTAACGATTATGGCGGGAGTGTATAAGGAACCTTGCCATTGCTGCTCGCTGCTCACTGCCAAAACTTGATTGAGCGCATTGTAAGCATTGCCTGATAGCATCGTGTCTTTCACTCGCCCGACAATTTCACCATTTTTGACCAAGTAGCCCAAATCAATATTCACTGAAAAATTACCAGCGAGATCGGGATCGTCACCCAAAACTTGATCAACGATTAAGCCATTTTTGAGAGTGGCGGCTAGTTCTAAAATTTCGCCTTGAATAATTTTTTTAGGCTGGTTAATCGCGATCGCCAAATTAAATAGGGCAGGGCTAGGATAGCTGCCCAAACCGCCCCGAAAGCCATTGCCAGTTGCCGCAAATCCTAGTTCTTGGCAAGTACGAATGTCTCCATAAAATCCCTTTAAAATACCATGATCAATCCAAGTAACGGCTTGAGCCGGCGTGCCTTCATCGTCAAAGGGAGAACTGTAGATGCCGAAATCAGGTTGCTGACTGAGGGAAAACAGATCAGAAATTACAGGCTGATCGAGTTTGTCCAGCCAAGGCGTAGTTTTTTGCTGTACTTGTCGGCTACTCATAGCGATCGCCACGACTCCCCACAGTAGTTCTGCGGCTTTGGCGGTGAAAATCACAGGCGTTTTTTGGCTAGAACGAATAGAAACATTTTTATTTGCCCATGTGAGTCTTCGCAAAACTTGTTGGGCGATCGCTTCGGGATCGACATCTCCCCGCTCCGATTGCCCATACCAAACATTGAGAAAGTCATCGCCTCGGGTTAACTCCACACTCAGCGATCCATCTACAGTAATGTCCGTATAGCCACAGTTCAAGCCTTTACTGTTAATAATTCTCACCGTTTCGCGGCTACAATCCCACTCCGCGCTACAGATTGCCTCAGGATAGGGCGATCGCACTTGCGCGATCGCTTGATTTGCCGCCTCAATCATTGTCTCTAAGCTGATTTCACTCCCCAATGTGGTGGGGTAGCCTGTCACTGTGGAACCACGCAATAGAATTTCTTCAGGTTCATTGAGGGCGCTCAAAGCGATCGCCTGCTCGATCAAGTCTACTGGCTCGATATCTCCATAAGCTGAGACTAAGCCCACTCTGCCACCTTTCCAGATGCGTAGCCCGATCCCCTCAGAGTCAATACTTTCAATTTGTTTAAGGCGATTGGCTTCAAAAAATACAGGACGGGAAACCATGCCCGACAGATACACTTCGGCTGCCTCCACGCCAGATTTGAGGGCTAGGTCTAGCAATTGTTCGGGATTAATAGGCATAGAGATAAAGGCTTAGGGATCACAGAAAAATTTTAGGGCATCATCTGTCACGCTGCCCTAAAATTTCTCCGTGATTTAATGCCCGAACCAGTAATAATTTTGAAAGCGTTGCGAAGCAACGCTTTCAAAATTATTACTGGTTCGGATTTGGGCGCAAAGCGCTGTAAGCGCTATACTGACTAATCTATGAATAATGTAATTCGCTACCAAAACGCTGCACTTCAGTATTATCGAGATCTGACAGGTTCTTCCCATCTACATTACGGCTATTGGGAACCAATTCCTGATGACAACGAAGAATTAACCATTACCAAACTACGGGCTGCCCAAGATGCCTATGCCGAGCATCTTATATCTTTTCTACCTGCTAATATTCACACAGTACTAGATGTCGGCTGTGGCAATGGAGACAATGCGATCGCAATGATTGAGAAGGGATTACAGGTTGAAGGTTTAGCCCCTGATCCGCTTCAACAAGCTAACTTTTTAGAACGCACCAAAGGAAAGGCTTTATTCCATACTGATACTTTTCAGGAGTTCGTTCTCAATCCTCAAAAATATTCGGCTCAGACTACTTACGATCTCGTTCTATTTAGTGAAAGTACGCAATATATGTCGCCCGAAGCGATCGCGGAAGGTTCGGCAACATTAGCAAGAACGGGAAGTTATGTACTACTAGCTGATATGTTGCGGAAAGATGCTAACTATAAAGAAGGAATGTTTTCTAACTGTCTGGTTAATGAAGATCTGCATAAAGCAATGCTGAAGTCAGGATTCAGGCTCATCCAGACTAATGATATTTCCGATCATATTGCGCCAACCTTGGATATCTGCGTGCAGAGTTTCCAGACCTTTGGCATTTCTACAGGAAAATATGTCGCCAGTCTCATCGCGATCGCTGTGCCACCCATCTATGCGATTCTGCGTTATTTTCTAGGTAAGCTGTTGGCTAAGCTGATGGCAGAGGGCTTACAGGCTTCCAATATTTTCCATAAGCATCTTTGCTATGAAATTCAACTCTGGCAAAAAATGTGATTTGTAGCGCCACGCGCTCAAATCTTGGACTTACGCAAAAATGACGCAAAGCCAAGCATTGTAAGCGCAATTCATGAATTGCCCTTACAATGCTTGGCTTTGCATCTGGAGACTTGCACTAAAAAGCCCTACGGTTAGGCAGGGCGGCAATATCGTCATCGTTTTTACTTTGTCTCAGACATCTTGAACAGGAATGATTGGCTCCTAGAAATTACCGAGCCACCAAATCAAGCCATGTCCAGTGGAAACTTCAAGAATTAGCAGGGATACAAAGCCGATCATTGCGAGTCTACCGTTGAGCAATTCTGCATGGGGCGTAAAACCAACTTGGTTAACATCGTCAACATACATTGTTGGTTCGATTGCAAAATTGTTAAGAACACCACGTTCGTTGACTGTATAACCGTTTGCCATTTGCTTTGCCTTTTTGGTAATTTGCTTATGTAAAGAAATGTAACAGAGAAAATTGCTACAGGTATCTAGCGCAAGGCTGAGTAATATTAGAGCGGGCTTAGCCCACCCCAAAACTTTTTAGATCGGCGATCGCATGATTTTTTCTTGGACTTGCAAACAGCAGTTAATACCTTGCCCAATTCACTTTTCTCTGGGAACAACATTAACTACTCTGGACTTGCAACTGCCTTTTAATTGACTTGTACCGCTTGCCGCATCGTACAGTTAAAACGCTCAATATAATTGGTTTTACCAAGACTGCTTACCAACAGCTTTGTGACGCTGTGAAGGGGATACATCCGAAAATCTGTGTAAGCGACCGCACACTGACGGTAGACACTTGGCAAAGAATCCCAAAGTTTCTTAGCTCCTTCCTTGGAGCGATCACCGATATGAACTCCAACAATTTCGCGGATGTCAACATCTCGCTACGTCAATAGAAACATCTTCACGGCAAAATTTCGATGCTTGTGCCGCGTTGTAATAAGGAATAAATCTCATCAATATCTTTGTTTTTAAGAGATATGCAGCCTAACGTCCAGTTGATTTGCCGATCAATCAACCAGTCCTGACCTTTCTCTACGCCATGAATGCCAATTTCTCCGCCAATGCTGTCAGTTTTTTTAATATCGCCCCTAGCTTTAGCCGCTAAAAATTTGCGCCAAGAACTTTGATTGGGATAGTCCAACCAGATAAATTTTGACCATTGAGAATGATAGTAAAGCTCCCTAACTTTAAACATTCCTTCAGGGGTGCGCTGATCACCTTGGCGTAATTTGTCATCTTTAGGATTGCCCCCCAAGGCGATCGCATAGGCTTTAATTGGCTTCTTTTGATAATAAATTGTGAGGCGATATTTAGACTTTTCCACCAAAATCGCGATCGCTGCCTTATCTAATTTTTTGAGATCCACTAACGCACTAATTGCCTTGTTTTTGTTTAATAATTCACTTGCCGCGATCGCCTCTTGCGTGGGTAAGTGCCGTAAATACTGCGAAAAATCTGGATTGGCGATCACATAAATTCCCAAAAGACTAGCCAATAAAGCCGCATATTCATAAATACGTTTTGAGCTTGACATATTAGCTACACTCTGAAAATGATTTTGAGCAAAGGTCAAATCCTTTGTTTAGTTTTGATATTGAGCTTGGCGATCGCCCGACGATAATTTCGCTGACATCCCTTTAAAAATTCTGGCGTAATAATTCCTTGAGGATAAAAAATTGTGCCAATCACGATTAACAATCCAAAAATGATTAAACGTCCATCCTTTAAAAATTGGGCTAGCCATAGGGGCATATTATTTAGACCTGCCAGCGATCGCAATATTTCAGGAAGAGCGGTCAGACTCAAACCACCGATCACCGCTCCCCAAAAAGTCCGCGAACCGCCAATGAGGACAAAAGCTAAGAACGTAATACTGGCATCAAAGGTTCCTTGACGGGCATTCCATGTATTTAAAAAATGGGCGCTAACCACTCCCACTAGACTCGCCAAGATCGCCCCCAAAGTAAAAGCCAACACCTTGTAATAGGTGGGATTGATGCCCATCGAGTCGGCGGCAAGCTCATCTTCTCGAATTGCCATCAGCGCCCGTCCCACCTGAATTTTTTCTAAGCGATAGGTGAATAACATACTTAGTAGCAACAGCGGCAAAGCGATCCAGAGGTATGCCAATGGCGATGGGAATGGCTGGGGAATCCCAAAGATGCCCACGGCTCCCCCTGTAATTTCCAAATTGAGGGATACCACTCGCAAAATTTCCACAAAAGCAATGGTGGCGATCGCCAAATAAATACCGCGTAGCCGCAATACAGGCAGCCCCAAAGCGATCGCCAATACCCCTGATATCACTGCCGAGGCGAGCATTTCCAGTAATAACCACCACACGGGCAAAGACGCGGAACTGGGTAATGCAGCGGGAAATTTTGTGGAGGCGATCGCAGCAATATAACCACCAAGGCTATAAAACGCAGGATTTGCCAAAGATAACTGCCCTGCCATTAGGGGTAAATAAACCGAAAGCCCTAAAATCGCTCCTAAAATCGCCGAAACCAGCAAAAATCCGTAAGTATTAAAAATTTCAGACATAGCAGGGATAGCCCTAATCAACATAGCAAGATTGTATAGCTAGAACCTAAAACCCAAGAAGTGAGTGGCGGCGCA
>MNZA01000077.1 GCA_001873375.1 Oscillatoriales cyanobacterium CG2_30_44_21 | reverse complement strand
TAATTATTCACTTTACAATGCCTATTTTTGGGGTGGGAAGGGAGTAAAGAGATGGTTCTCCCTCGAAGCGGGAGAACCATCTCTTTATGACTTTTTCTAAGTATATATACTTAGAAAAACAATCAAAAAACCAACTATAAAGAAATAATTAAGCGCTCCCCAAAAGTTTAAAATATCTATCAAAATATGTATATTCAAACGGAGCCAGCTTATTTAAAGGCTCTGAATTTAAATACCAAATTAATAGAAAAACAATAAGTGATCCCTAGAGGAGAGTAATTTTTTGCTCAACACAAATAGGGATCATTTATTTTTTTAATTCGGATTTTGTCCTCCAATCATATCAAATCACAAAAGCATGATTACGATGTTTGTGAATAAAAACTTAAACCCAGTATAGGTTTTTAAAGAGAGCCGTTGAAAGCTCCACTCTATAGCGCTTTCAACGACTTTCTTAATTAGTGTTAGGATCGTGTCAGGAATTATTCGATAGTCAGCATTTTATGAAATGGTGACTATTTCAGGGTTAAGGGCTTTATTTAATTGTTAGAGTCCTGCATATGAACTGAAGACGTGGCTAGCCAAAGACACAGCTGTACCTAAAGGTTTCATGCAAATGCGAAAGAAATTAATTTTTCAAGCTTGTCAATCCGCTGATAAGCTATGGCAAAGATTAGCTAGTATTCCTTCAGATATTGCCCTTTTTATCAGTAATTTAGAGTTTATCGAGCAGAATATTCTCTATCCGCGTTACCAAAAATTTATAAATACTCATCGAGACTTGCTTAGCACCCCGACCGATGAAGAGGCGGCTATTGTCCAAGACTTAGAAAAACATGGAGTCGCGATCGCTAGTCTAGATAGCCTAGGAATCCCAAATAGTGACAAATTCCTAAGAGCGGCACAAATTATCTCACTAGAACTAAAGCACAAGGCTGAGCATCCCCTTCACGCAGGAAAACACACACTGAATATTGATTCCGAACAAATCTTGCGTTATCCAGAGTTATTTCTATGGGGTGCTGATGCAAGTCTGTTGAGAATTATTGAAAACTATCTCAAATTGCCTGTGGCTTACGATGGGCTTTCCTATTACTACAGCATTCCTGATAGTAGGGAGCTTGGACCGCGCAAATGGCATCGAGACAAGGAAGACTGGCAAATGATTAAGATTGGTATTTATATCAATGACGTTGACGAATATGGTGGACCCTTTGAATGTGTGACCCCTGAAGCCAATCAATTAATTGGCAAAGCGATACATTCTAAAACCCTACGCCGCTACAAGACTGCCTTCCATCAGGAAATTCAGGAAATGTTGCCTGACCAAATGCAAGCTAGCTGGTACAACAGCTTTGTTGGTAAAGCAGGAACAGTAATCTTTGTCGATACGGCTCGTTATTACCATCGTGGCAAGCCACCAACTAAATTTGATCGCTCAGCTATCTTTTTTGGTTACTGTAGCCGCAAACCTCGTCATCCTTTCTTTTGCGGTCGATCGCCTTTATCTATATTGGAACTGAGAGCTATGGCAAACTTATTACCTGATGGAGTCCGAGACTGTGTAACATGGCGCGATCGCCTAGAAGGACTAAGTAAATGGATTCCCAAAAATCGGCTCAAGGTATAGCAGAGAGCTTGCGTTTAACCCCAGCGGAATACTGCCGATCCCCAGCTCAGTCCCGCCCCAAATCCTGCGATCGCCACGATATGATTTGGGGCTATTTTTTCCGCCTTGACCCATTCATCTAGGGCGATCGGGATCGAGGCGGCGGAGGTATTGCCGTATTTGCCCATGTTGCTAACCGCCTTGGCAGGATCAATTCCAAACCGATTCACCACAGCATCAATAATGCGTTGATTTGCCTGATGCAAGATCAACCAATCCACGTCACTGACCGTCAAGTTAGCAATATTTAAAGATTTTTCAATTACCTCAGGCACTCGCCGCACTGCAAACCGATAGACCTCCTGACCATTCATACTGATTGGCTCAAAAGTACTACGCCCTGAGTAATTGATGTTTAGCAGATCATTACCTTTGCCATCGCTACGCATCTCAAAGCCTAAAAGATGATCTTGGGCGGGATCAGCTTGCAAGACCAATGCCCCTGCCCCATCGCCAAATAAAATACAAGTGCGTCGATCTTGCCAATCGACCCATCGCGACAGCACATCGGCACCAATTAACAGCACATTGCGATACAGCCCCGTGCGGATATATTGTGAAGCTGTCACCATTCCAAAAACAAACCCTGAGCAAGCTGCCACTAGGTCAAAGGCAACAGCTCTCTCGGCTCCTAGTATTTTTTGGACTCGCCCCGCAGTGCCAAACAAGTCATCACTAGTCGAAGTTGACAAGATAATTAAATCAATATCTGCAGGAGCTAAGCCTGCGGCAGCGATCGCCTTCTGACCTGCCTTTGCCGCTAGGTTTGCCACTGAGTCCGCATCCCCATCGGCAATATGCCTTTCTCTAATCCCCGTACGCGAGGCGATCCATTCATCTGTTGTATCAACCATCTGGGCGAGATCGTGATTAGTAAGTACGCGGTCAGGGACGGCGGAGCCGCTACCGATAAAACGTACACCGACTAGAGAAGAGGCAGAATTAATCATTGATTGTATTTGAACTGAATGGCTGAGTAATACCAAAATCCTTGCGCGGCTAGGGTTTTAACTTGTACTAAGTTTTTGGTGGCGCGGCAAAGCCGCGCCACCAAAAACTTATAATTGCAAAACCCTAGGTCGGTGGGTCATCAGGCGTATTGTCAGAGGGGACGGACACTCTCGGCTTAATCTGACCGCGAATGCGCTCTAGTACGCCATTGTCTACCGCATCCTTGGCAACACGAATCGCATTGCGGATACTAACGGCATTGGAGCTACCGTGACTGATCACACAGATACCAGCGACACCTAATAACAGCGCCCCGCCGTACTCATCGGCATCGATCCGTTCTTTCACTTTTTTGAGATTTGGCTTCAAAATTAACGCGCCTAACTTGCCGCGCCAGCCCTTAGGCAACTCTTCTTTGAGGATCTGCATCACCGCATTGCCGACACCCTCAGCAAATTTTAGGACAATATTTCCTGCAAAACCATCGCAAACGATTACATCAAATTCCCCTTTGAGAATGTCTCGACCTTCAGCATTGCCAGCAAAGACAATTTGTGGGTTGTCTTGCAAGGCTTGGTGAACCCGAATTGCTAATTCGTTACCTTTGCAGGACTCTTCGCCAATGTTAAGTAAGCCAATTTTAGGTTCGGCAATACCGATCGCGTACTTACTGTAGAGCGAACCCATAATCGCAAACTGCTCTAAAAACTTAGGGCGGCAGTCCACATTAGCGCCGACATCCAGCAGCAGCACTGGCTTATGGGCAACTTGAGTCGGAAACAATGCCCCGATCGCAGGACGATCAACCCCAGGCAAGCGCCCTAAACGCAGCAAGGCGGCTGCCATTGCCGCCCCAGAATGTCCTGCGGAGACGATAGCATCAGCTTGTTTGCGTTTGACTAAATTCATCGCTACCGCGATCGAAGAGTTGGGCTTACGACGTAATCCTTCAAGCGGTTCGTCATTCATTTCAATAATGCCTTCCGATGGCACGATTTCTAAATGCTCGCTTTCTACATAGTTATGCTGCTTCAGGTAATTTGCGAGAATTTCGCGATCGCCAACTAGCGCTATATCTATCTTTAACTGAGTCTGAGCTAATATAGCCCCTTCAATGATTTCGCGGGGGGCAAAGTCTCCACCCATCGCATCTACTGCAATTCTCACGTTTTGCGATCCTATCTGCGTCTTATGACTAAAACTGTAAAGAATTTTGTTAAACCTGCACAAAATTTTAACAGTTCGAGTCACCTCAACTATCAGCGATCTCAAAAAAGTAAAAATTTTCAAGTGCTAACCCCAAATAGTTTAATGCGGCGCTTTGCGCCGCATTAAACTATTTAGCTACATTAGCCTCCCGATCTACGGGCAAAATTAGGGGTGTATTTTGGCTATTACCAATAATTATTAGTTTCGAGTTTTGAGACTGAGCTAACTTTTCAGTAGCCTCAATCTCGCGCAATTTTAGTACTTCAGGAGTCAGCCCCTGCGCGATAATTTTCCGAGCATCCGCACTACCTTGGGCAGCGATTCTTTTGCGATCAGCTTCCTGCTTTTCCTTTTCCAAGATAAATTTCATTTGGAGATTTTCCTGTTTCGCTTTTAAACGCTGTTGGATAGCAGCTTGTAAGGTTTCAGGAACTCTCACATCGCGTAACAAAGCTTCATCAACAATAAAACCAATCGGAGCAAGCTGCGATCGCAACCTTTCGGCAAGCTTTAAACCCACCTCTTCGCGCTTTGTCGCATAAACTTCCTCGGCAGTATAGCTAGAGATAATTTCGCGAGAAATTGATCGGAAGCGAGAAATAATGATTTCCTGCTCGTTTACGCCGATTTGTAGATAAATACTGGCGGCTTGAGCAGGGTCAAGAACTGCTAAAAAACACCAACACTGAGACAAGTGAGGCGATCGCAGAAACAACAAATGACATTGATATTTCCTCCGCAATGGATAATTAGTGATGCGTAGCGTACGCATCACTAATTATTTACTACCAAGGGAATACCTGACTGCAAAAAATTATGCTATGATGAAATCTATAAGGGATCGTAAGGGTTTCGACGTGTTAGTAGAAGCTATCCTTTGATGCAGGTCGAGAGCGGGCTATCTCTCGTAAATCAATGGCTCAAACAAGTACATGCGAACAACATTGTATCTTTTTCTCGTAAAGCCGCTCTAGTAGCCGCCTAAGAACCAAATTTCGGTTTCGAGGTGTGATGTATGACTCCGTTAAATATGTCACTCCAACCCCCAACGGATGCTGTACTTAGCTTTCTCTGATAGGCTAGGCGCTCAAGACTTTATCAGTGCATCTTTCGTTGCTAGAGATAAATAGCAGCTCCCTCCGTGAGGATCAAATCGGATAAACCTGTGAATGACTGGGAGGTTAGGCGCTAGTGCGGACGGCAGTTCGACTCTGCCCGATTCCATTAATTTAATCAAAGCATCCGAGTATCGGATGCTTTTTTATTGAGCGTATAGCTCTTTGCGCTTAAACCCATAAATTTTAGAGCATCGCCGCGAAGCGGCGATGCTCTAAAATTTTTCTGGGTTTGGGAGAGATGAATGGTGGCACAAAGCGCCGCAACGCTAATTTTGGAGTAGGAAGGTCGCAAGTTAGTAAAACTTATTAAAAAAATGTCTTTGAAATTGCCTACATCTGTCATAAGTACTAAAATAAGACATCGCTATCGACAAGTTATTACCAGTTCAGCAATCTTGGGTTTTTCAATTAAATGAGTAAAGTTTACGATTGGTTTAATGATCGTCTTGAGGTCGGGGCGCTCGCCGAAGACGTAACCAGCAAATATGTCCCCCCCCACGTCAATATTTTTTATTGTCTTGGTGGTATTACCCTTACCTGCTTCTTAATCCAGTTCGCCACTGGATTTGCAATGACTTTTTATTACAAGCCATCTGTAACCGAAGCGTTTGATTCTGTACGTTACATCATGACCGATGTCAACTTTGGTTGGCTAATTCGCTCGATCCACCGTTGGTCAGCAAGCATGATGGTCTTGATGATGATCTTGCACACTTTCCGCGTATACCTCACTGGTGGCTTCAAGAAGCCCCGTGAGTTGACTTGGATCACTGGCGTCATCCTTGCGGTCATCACCGTTACCTTTGGTGTTACTGGCTACTCTTTGCCTTGGGATCAGGTTGGATACTGGGCCGTAAAGATTGTATCTGGCGTACCTGAAGCAATTCCCGTTGTTGGCGGAACCTTGGTTGAGCTATTGCGCGGTGGTCAAAGTGTTGGACAAGCAACCCTGACTCGTTTTTATAGTCTTCACACCTTTGTATTGCCTTGGTTGATTGCTGTATTCATGCTGGCTCACTTCTTGATGATCCGCAAGCAAGGTATTTCTGGCCCTTTGTAATTCGTCTTCATAGGGATTTACATTCTGAATTACAAGTTTCAGATTTTTAAATTGGACAATTTTTTTAAAAGTAATCTGCAATTATTTAAGTAGAGCAATAACATGGCAAAAACTGAAAAGCTACCCGATTTGAATGATCCCATCTTGCGTGCCAAGTTGGAAAAGAACATGGGACACAACTACTACGGCGAACCAGCATGGCCAAATGACCTGCTGTATATGTTCCCTGTAGTTATCACTGGCACGATCGCCTTGATCACAGGTTTGGCAGTACTCGACCCCACTATGATTGGCGAACCTGCTAACCCCTTCGCAACTCCTTTGGAAATTTTGCCTGAGTGGTTTCTATATCCTGCATTCCAAATTTTGCGGATTGTGCCTAACAAGCTCTTGGGTGTTTTGCTACAGAGCATGATCCCTGTTGGTTTGATCTTGATTCCCTTCATTGAGAATGTTAACAAGTTCCAAAATCCTTTCCGCCGCCCTGTGGCGATGGTGGTATTTTTGTTTGGTACTGCCTTTACCCTTTATTTGGGTATTGGTTCCACCATGCCCATCGACAAGTCCCTAACCTTAGGCTTGTTCTAAAATATTTCGGTTTGCATTTTGCCGTAGGCAAAATGCAAATGCAAACCAAGAAAGCTCTTAAAAATGTTGCATAGCAGCATTTTTAAGAGCTTTCTTGGTTTGGGTTTAATTAACGATAGGATTTGATTTGTTTACCGCGCCGTAAAATTTAGTTCTTCAAGTATATAGATATTAATCATGGATTATCCCAACCTCATTGGTTACGCACAACCTGCTGAATGGCAGCCCCATAGTGCTTGTTGGCTTGCCTTTCCCAGTCATCGGGATCTGTGGTTAGAGTATTTGGATATTGTCCAAGCGGAGTTTGTTGCCCTCGCTAAAGCGATCGCCCTATCAGAACGATTAGAAATTTTAGTACTGCCTGAAACTGCTGACTTGGCAAAAGAACTGCTGGGCGATTTACCTGTGAGATTTCATCAGATTCCCTTTGGCGATATCTGGATGCGTGATATTACGCCTATCTACACTAAAAATAGCGAAGGTAAGTTAGCTGGACTCAAGTTTCAATGGAATGGATGGGGCGGCAAATATTTGTTAGAACATGATGATCAAGTTGCGAATCGGATACTTCAAAACCTTGATATTACTGAGTTTGAGTTTGATTGGGTACTAGAGGGTGGGGCGATCGAGGTGGATGGAGAGGGGACTTGTCTGACTACTAAGCAATGTCTGCTCAATCCTAATCGCAATCCTCATATGGATCAAACCGCGATCGCCACAGGATTAAAAGCTGCTTTGGGGGTTGAAAAAGTATTGTGGATAGAAGAGGGTTTACTCAATGACCATACCGATGGACATATTGACACGATCGCCCGTTTTGTTGCACCGCATAGGGTTATGTGTATGTACCCCACTTCCAGTGATGATCCCAACTATCAAGTTCTCAAAGATATTGCTGAACAGTTGGAGGCAATGACTGATGCGAAAGGGCGTAAGCTCGATGTGATTAAAGTGCCATCACCCGATCTAATTCTTGATGATCAAGGGGAAATTATGCCCGCCAGTTATCTCAACTTCTATATTTCCAATAGCCATGTGATCATTCCCACCTATGGCTCGGCAAATGATGAGCAGGCGGTACAGGAAATTGCGAAATATTTCCCAGAACGCAAGGCGATCGGGCTTTCAGCCAAGCATATTCTTTTGGGTGGCGGCGCGTTTCACTGCATTACTTGCCACCAACCCATATAAAAAATTAAAAGCGTGGCGAAGCCACGCTTTTAATTTTTTACTGGTTCCGTTCAAGCTCATAGCGATAGGACTGAAAGCCTGTGAAATTGGCTCGTTTTTCAGAGTTCGAAAGGGCGATCGCAATATGCTCAAAAGGCGACAAGTGGGCAGGCTTAGAACTAATTAGGCGATTATGCAGCTTGATATCATCGCTGAGACTACGAATTCCGTCATGATTAAGGTAGCTAACTCTTGCACATCGTCCGACAGAGATTTTCACCAATTCATGGCGATCGCTAATTTCGGCAATATCTTCTTGCTTAATCAAAGGTAAATGCCATTCACCTTCAGCTAGCGGCTGTGGTTGATTTGTATCATAGGCGGCTTTCATTTTATGAGCAAGATTTTGAATTTCAGGCTGAGCATCGGGATGGCAGCGCTGTTCAAAAAAATTCTTATATTCTGTACCTGAACAAATTACCGTAATTGTCGAAAAAGGTTCTAAGAGTCGATTTACTACTTGTTTATGAATGCCGATTTCTACAAATTTCTTAGCATGGCGAATCGCATCACTTCTTGCCTCTTGCCAAACCGCTTTGGCGATATTGATTTCCGCCTCAGTCACCTCTGTTTGGGCTGACATCCCCTTCTGATTTTTGCCCCAATGCAGTGGATAAACTTCCTGAGACTCAATCAACTTAATCATTTTCTCCACAGGAATTGCTCTGCTACTGCTGCTGTTTTTGCTGAGCATTCGGTGAGTCATAAACTCCGAATGGATCATTCGATGGTAAGTAAGTACAAAAGTAGTTAAGCGATCGCCTTGTAAATTGATACTATCAGCAATAATTTCAGCTCTGGGTTGAAACATTATTTATGTCTATTTATAAATGGTGACCAGCTAATTATGCTACATCAGCAATTTCTTGATTGAGAAGCCAGCCCCAAAAAGGGAGTGGCGGCACGATGCGCCGCCACTCCCTTTTTGGGAATTCAGCGCAAAGCACTGTAAAATATCAAAAACACTTTAGAGCATTTAAGTTTGCTCAAATCTTTGCCATGACGACCGCCATGACACTCAATGATCAATTAGTCACATCAGATCAAGAAATAATTCCCACTAGTCCCTTAGATCTATTGCCCGAACAAGAACAACCTCTTCCTGACCCTGATGAAATGCTCCTACTTCTAAACTCAGAAGCAGTTTTTGAGCGGATGCAGGCTGCGAGAGCCTTTTGCGAATTAGAAGATTCGCGATCTATACCTCGTCTCATCGAACTCCTCAATGATGAATGTCCCTTGGTACGGGTTAGCGTTGCTTACGCCCTCGGCAGAAATAAAAGTGAACAGGCGATCGCTCCCCTGATCCATCAATTAAGCCAAGACTGGAATGGCTATGTCCGCAAAGGTATCGTCTGGGCTTTGGGTACTTGTCGAGCCAAGTCAGGTTTGCAACCGCTAATTTCGGCACTAAAATATGACATTACCGCCGTCAGACTGTGGGCTGCCAGTGCCTTGGGGCAGTTGGGTGATTTGCAAGCGATCCCATCTTTAACATCCGCTCTATCTGAAGATCCAATGTCGGCAGTGCGCGGCAATTGTGCTTGGTCGTTGGGGAAATTGGTTGGACAGATGCGCTGTGAGTTTGATTTTCAAGAGGAAGTTTTCCAAGATGCGGTTGATGCTTTGATCAACGCGCTGATCGACGATGACCTTAGCGTGCAAACCGATGCGCGGACTGCCTTACGCAAGCTGGGTGAACCTAGGGCGCTTAAAGTTTTAGATCGCATTGAAATGGATCAAGGCTACTGCGAGTTCTAAATTAACTACAAACAATTTGGGGGCGCAATGCACCCCCAAATTGTTTGTAGTCCTAAAAAGGCAAAGACAGGCGGCGCGAAGCGCCGCCTGTCTTTGCCTTTTCAAATCCTTTGTAGTTTTATAAATAGCGGGAAATTTTTTGACAAATGGGCGATCGCTGTTATAATAAGTAACTGCAAGTAGCAAAAAAGCAATTGCGAATGTAGTTTAGTGGTAAAACCCCTGCCTTCCAAGCAGATGTTGCGGGTTCGATTCCCGCCATTCGCTTCACAAATTAAGAAGCGCCGTAATAAGTAGCTCAACATAATTAAGACCAAGAAGGTCGTTCCGCCCGCTATGCGGGCGGAACGACCTTCTTGGTCTTTAGGTTACTTATGCCTAGCTACTTACCAAATCACGAATAACGACACTAGCCATATTTAAGCCAAATAAGGCTGGAAGATAAGAAATTGTGCCATAGTAAGACCTTTTAAAATTACTGCCATCAGTAAGCTGCAAAGAATCACGATTCACTAACTCCTCAGAATAGACCGCCATAATATTTGCCTCAGCAAATCCCTTGCGCCGCAGCCCTTTACGGACTTTGTAAGCAAATCGACAACAATCAGTCTCAAAAATTGGCGCAATTCTCACTTTTTGAGGATCAATACGTCCGCCAGCACCCATACTGCTGATTACTTTCACGCCATTGGTAGCGGCAGCACCCAAAAAGTACAGCTTAGGCTGCAAGCTATCAATACAATCAAGTACCCAATCGAATTTGGTTGTGACCAAGCTCATCATGAGGTCTGGTGTAAGAAACTCCTTAATTACTGTTAATTGAATTTCTGAGTTGATATCATGCATTCTTGCTGCCATCACATCAGCCTTGTGCAGATTTACAGTGCTATCTAGGGCAACAATTTGGCGATTTTTGTTAGACAGATCAACGCGATCGCCGTCAACAATTGTCATCTGACCAATGCCAGCACGGCATAAAAACTCAGCCGCAAAACTGCCGACTCCACCCATACCAACTATTAAAATATTCGCCTGCTCTAGCTTTTGAAGGCTATCTGCGCCAGTTAGTAGCTCCGTCCGTTGCAACCAATCTACCATTACAAAAAATCAGATTATAGCCTTTACAGCGCTTTGCGCTAACTTAAAACCTAGAGAGATTTTTGATCATTGGTGCGAAGCGCCGATGATCAAAAATCTCTCTGTACCCCTCAAAGCCTAAATAGACTGTATACCCTTTCAAACAGCCTGTTATACCAAATAAATAAATGGCGTAGCCATTTATTTATTTAAGAACCCTTACTGGATTTAGTTTTCAATTCACAAAGATGTAGTCACACTTTTGTGAATTGGTATTACAGCGATAAGAAAATAAATGAGCTGGCAACTTAACCGCTATATTTTTCCCACATTGCGGTTCCGCCGCGATGCACAAATACTCCGATGGGTTTTGAGTAAGCACTGAATCAATGCAATTTATTAAAAATTCCTTCTAATCGCGCCAAAGCCGTATAAAAATAGAAGAAGATAGATTCATTAAAAGAGAACACAGCACAAAGACTATGGTAGCTACTCCTTCTAAGACCGTAAGCCAGTCAGACCAAAAGGTTAATGGGACTGGGCGACGTGACAGTATCTTGACTCCACGCTTCTACACCACTGACTTTGAAGCGATGGCAAACATGGATATTTTTGATCTCAAGGAAGATTATGAAGCGATCCTTGAAGAGTTCAAATTTGACTACAATCGCCGCCACTTTGTCCGTAATGCTGATTTCAATCAATCTTGGGATCATATCGATCCTCAAGTAAGAGAGCATTTTCGTGTATTTCTCGAAGGCTCTTGCACCTCTGAATTTTCTGGCTTTTTGCTTTACAAAGAAATTGCCGTCAAAATCAAAGACAAAAATCCTTTGATGGCAGAAATTTTTAGCTTGATGAGTCGTGATGAAGCTCGTCATGCTGGTTTCTTGAATAAGGCGATGCCTGATTTTGATTTGCAGCTTGATCTGTCTACTCTTTCTAAAACTAAGAAATACGTTTACTTCGCGCCCAAGTTTATCTTTTACGCTACCTACCTATCTGAAAAAATTGGTTACTGGCGCTATATCAAGATTCATCAACATTTTCTGGCTCATCCCGAATATCGGATTTATCCAATCTTTAACTTCTTTGAAAATTGGTGCCAAGACGAGAGCCGTCATGGTGATTTTTGTAGCTTGCTGCTGCGTAGCGACAAGAAGAATATCAATGGTTTGAAAGCTAACCTCTGGAGCAAGTTCTTCTTGCTGTCGGTATTTGCCACTATGTATCTCAACGATATTTGCGTTCGCAATGAGTTTTATGAGTCCATCGGTATGGATACTCGCAAGTATGTTGACGAAGTATTGCGCGAAACCAATCGTGACGCAGCGAAGGCTTTCCCTGTAATTCTCGATCTAGAAAATCCTAAGTTCTGGGGTTGCTTGAAGAAGTGCGAAGAAAACAACGCCAAGCTGGTCAAGATCGATGAGTCGAATGCTCCTGAATGGTTGAAGAAGGTACAGAAGTTACCTTATTTGGCGAACAATGGTTTGCAGTTCTTGACCATGTATCTCCAGCCCTCTATTCCTACTCCTAAGAACGTAGTTTTTTAACCCAAGTAATGGCGACGCAATGCGTCGCCATTACTTTTTGGGGAGCGCAAAGCGCTTTCTTAAAACTGTGGTTTGGTGGGTGGTGGGGTGATGAAAATAGCGATCGCATTATGAACTGGCGCAAGCCCAGTAACATCGCGATTGAGAACATTGCCACCTAAAAATAAAGTCGAAGAACTGCCACCATCAAGATTGAGGGCATCCACTGCACCCAGCTTTTTTAAAACTTCGGCAGTTTGCAAAAGATTTGGGGCAGAGCCACCAGTGACCGCTTGAACTGTGGCTAAGATTAGCTTGCCCTTGTCTTTAGTAGTCGCGATCGCACTGCGATCAGCTGCTTGTGTATCAAATCCTGCTTGAAAATTTTCGATCTTGCCATTGAGAACCACAGCGCTATTTTTTAATAACAAGGGGCCTGCGCCGATCAGGTTAGGGAAACTGGTAAAGCGATCAGGGATAAAGGCTTGCCGACCTCGCACGGTCATACCAACGGGAAGCTGGGTGACGGCTTCGGGCGTTTGTCTGGCGACTAGTACATAGCCATCGCTGGGAATGGCGATCTGTCCGACATTAACTGCGCCACCTTGATATTGAGCGACTACGCGATCGCCACGCACTACGACTAATAGTTCCTTTTCCGTTAGAGGTGAGTAGCTGCCGCCCCAAGTGGATGTATAACGGGCAATTCCTTTTTGGACATAGCCACTATTGAGATTAGTGAGGTTAATTTTTAGCTGATTGCCTGTGGTGATTTCTTCAGAAAAGTTAAGGCGGTCAATTAACATATCGCCATTTTCGTTCCAAGCGATCGCGCCTCTGACTAGAGCTGTACCTGATAGCCAGCGATTGCCTTCACGGATTGCGCCCACGGGTAAGCGGCGGATGCGATTAAAAAATCCTGCATTAATTGCACCCACAGCCTTTGCTTCTTCTACCATCTGCGGCACGGTGGTCAATCCCAGCATCCCTTCAGGGGAGTTATTGGGATTGCTCCAAATCGGGCGCAATTTTAAGCGTGGCGATTTGAGATCAACTTCTAAGGCTGTGACCGCAAACTTAATAGTTTTGGGATCTTTAGGCGTTTTTTGGGGATTAGGAATTTCGACAATGCGATCAATTTTCTTTAAACCATCCGCCCACTGCACGGTTAGATTTGGCGGGGTATAGTCACGGCGGATGTCAATTACGAGGCGCGGCGCGGGACTGCTCAACATTTCCGTCACAGGAATAACCGCCACATTGGTTTGAATCTGAACTTGAGTTAGTTTGCCCTGCGGTTGCAAGGTGACGGATTTAATAATATTGCCCGCGATCGCGTCGGCACTGGTGGCGAGATTCGCGGCAACTTCGGCGGAGACAATTACATTAATTACATTGCCCTGTTGCGATATCCGCCAAGGGGTGCGCCGACTGAGATCGATAACTACGCGATCGCCCCAAGGTTGCTTGCTGCGGCGGACTGTCTGTATGGTGGTGTTAGGCGTGTAGATATTAAGCGCATTACCAGAAATTTCAGTGCGCCACTGCTCGGCAAAGGGCTTGAGATCGAGATAACGGAATCGTCCTGTATTGTCAAAGGCGACTTGGGAAAATATTGGACTAGAAAACCAGCGCAATCTCTGACGATCGGCTTGTTCAGAGTCCAGTAACTGCACACCTAGTCCATTCGTCAGCCAATCTTCCTGCACATAGATGCTTGGCGGCTGTCCTTGCTCAGACCTGACTAGCCAGCGCCCAATCCAAGGCTGTCCATTTAGCTGAATAGCATTACCTTGAGCGGGCGTGACCGCAGGAGCTGCGTCCGCAATCAAGACTTGGCAACTGGTGGCTAGTAAGAAAGTGAGAGGACGCGATAGGGGTTTCATAGTACAAATCAGTTAAGGCGCAGGATTAAAATACCGCAAATGGACTTGATCGATTTCTGCCAAAATTTCGGCATTTAAGGCAACATCCACACTGTCGATATTTTCTTTGAGTTGTTCCATCGTGGTCGCGCCAATAATTGTACTGGCAACAAACCATTTATCACGCACAAATGCTAACGCCAAATGGGTCGGTGATAAATCATATTTTTGGGCGATCGCCACATATTCCGCAGTTGCCGCCTTGACATTTGCTTTTGAGTAACGCTGACCAAAACTAGGAAATAGACCAAACCGACTATTATCTGGGGTCTTCTCTGCATATTTGCCTGACAAAAAGCCAAAAGCTAGAGGGCTGTAAGCCAGTAAGCTAACTTGTTCGCGATAGCAGGCTTCAGCGAGATCCCGATCAAAAATGCGATTGAGCAGATTGTAAGCATTTTGAATGGCGATGACGCGAGGCAGTCCAGAGGCTTTGGCATGGCGGCTAAATTCACATATTCCCCATGCGGTCTCATTACTTAAACCCAAATGGCGAATCTTGCCAGCTTTGATTAATTCGTCAAAGGTGGATAATTGCTCAAAAATCTCCACCATCGGGCGCTCTTTACTGGGATCAAAGCCGACCTGTCCAAACATCGGCACATTGCGATCTGGCCAGTGAATTTGATAGAGATCGATGTAATCGGTTTGCAACCGCTTGAGGCTATCATCAACGGCTTGAATGATATTTTTGCGACTTAACGCTGCGATCGCATCATCACGCACCCATTTGTAATTACGCCCAGTGCCAATAATTTTGGTGGCAATAATTAGCTCATGACGCTTTTGCTTGATCTGTGGCTGGGCAAGCCAAGCACCAATATATTCTTCGGTATCGCCTTGAGTTGTCGCCTTGGGCGGCACGGGATACATTTCCGCCGTGTCAATGAAGTTAATCCCGCGCTCCAATGCATAATCTAATTGCTGATGTGCCTCAGCGATCATGTTTTGCTGACCGTAGGTCATCGTCCCCAAGCAAATTTCTGATACTGCAAGTTCGCTAGAGCCAAGTTTGTTATATTTCATGATCGATATGAATGGATTTCTTCTATTTTGCTGTGCGGCGCAACGCGCCGCACAGCATTAAGAGCCCAAAAACTATTTGCTTCGCAAATAGTTTTTGGGCTCTTAATGCTTAACTTTGAGAAAGGCGATCGCCTCCACATGAGAAGTTTGCGGGAAAAAGTCAATCGGTTGAATCCGAGTCAACTCATAGCGCGATCCCTCACATAAAAGCTGGAGATCCCTTGCTTGCGTGGCAGGATTGCAACTGACATAGACAAGGCGATCGGGGGGATTTTCTCGCAAATATTTAATTACTTCAGGCTCGCAACCTTTGCGCGGCGGATCGAGAATGACGATATCAGGTTTTAGATTGAGCGTACTGATTAGCTCTTCCACTTTGCCAGTATGGAAAACCACATTGTCGATGCCATTAAGTTCGGCATTGAGCTTACCCTGCGCGGTTGCCTGTGGTTGAATTTCGATCGCGATCGCCTGTTTCACCTGTTCCGCCAATGGCAAGGCGATCGTGCCGATGCCCGCGTAAGCATCTAACAGAATTTCCGTTCCTTCCAGTTCCAGTTCCGCTTCAATGAGATTGAGCATCTTCTCGGCTTGCTCAGTGTAGACCTGAAAGAAAGTATCGCCACGCAAGCGGAAAGTTAATCCCGCAAATCTTTCTAATAAATAATCTTTACCCGCAATGCAGCGCGTTTCCCGCCCAAAAATGGCATTGGTTTTGTCAGGATTACAGTTGAGAATTACGCCCACAACTTTGTCGTAGCGTTCTAGCCAAGTCTGAGCAAATGTCATCAAATTTGGGACATCCCAATCCCTTGTGACCAGCGTAATTAAGATTTCTCCCGTTGATCGCCCAATCCGCAGCCCTAAATGGCGCAACAGTCCTGTGTGCGTATTCTCATCATAGATTTCCCAACATTGGTTATGGATATCCATTTTTAGCTCGGCAAGCATGGGGTCAAGCCGTTCGTCTTGGGCAGGGCATTGATTGAGATTGACGATTTTATGACTTCCCTTTTGGTAATAACCTGCCTTGAGATTGCCATCGCGCCCCGTGGCTAAGGGATAAGTAACTTTATTGCGATAGTGAAGGCTATCCGCCGCGCCCACGATTGGCGACATTAATTCTTCAATAAGCTCTGCCGAAAATCCACCAATTCTTTGTAATGCTTGCAATACGATATTTTGCTTGGTTCGCAACTGAGCAGGGTAACTCACCAATTGCCACTGACAGCCGCCGCATTTGTCAGCCACGATGCAACTAGGACGAACGCGATCGCTTGATGGCGTGAGAATCTTTTCAATACTGGCATTAGCAAAGTTCTTTTTGACAAACTCTAACTTCACGGCAAGGCGATCGCCAGGAACGCTGTTAGGAACAAAAATAGCTATGTTTTCATAGCGCCCCACCCCATCGCCACTATCGGCAAGATCATCGATAGTGAGCGTAATTTTTTGTCCCTGTAGCAGCATATTTTCTTAAAAGCAATTTTTTAGTTTCAGTAGATGCTGCGCCATAGGCGCAACATCTACTGAAATTGGTTTTCTATTGCATCATACAGTGCTTTAAATCCTATAAAAGCGCTGCGAAGCAGCGCTTTTATAAAGTTTTACCGCGCTTCGGGCGTGGGTGTAACCCGCTTTGGCGAAGGTATCAAATAAGCAACCACCGCTCCACCGACAAACCCAGCCACATTACGCACAATCGGAACCCATTCACTGGTGCGGGTCACAACTGGCCCCAAACCGAAGGAAATAAACAACATTCCCCAGAGTGGTGTAAAAATCAACGCCCATTTCCAAGCAAAGATTTCACCGTCTTTACGGGGATGTCCTGCAAACCCAAAAATAACGCCGCCCACAATCGAGGTAATCAAGGTCAAGACCCACTGCTCTTGTGGTATTCCAGGCACAACCGCACAACCATCTTGATCTAAGCAAGTGGCGATCGCATCGATTGCCGACAAGATGGACTGGTCATAACCCTGCTCACGCACATAAAATTGATTACCATAGCGAGATTGCAACTCAATCCAAAAGCTGCGTGATAGTAATGGATACACACCGTCGCCAACGCTAAAATTTAACAAGTTGCGCCCGCGAGAGTCAGCCACTAACATCACACTGCGATCGTCCAATCCCCAATACCCCTTCACGGCTCGCCCTGGGGTGCGGTCAATTTGAGTCAATACTCTCAGCTTCCAACCTGTTTGATCTTCAAACTTTGTTAATTTTTGATCAAGGGCTAATTCTTCCGCTTCATTCAAAAACTTTCCTAAATCGATCACATTGGAATAAGTTTCGGGCAGCAACTCTGGCGCGTCAAAGGCATAAGCCGCAGGGATCTGCGTAAAGGCGATCGCGATTGGTAGAAATATGGAGATCGCGATGATTCCTAATCGCTGGACTAAAGTTTGTGTAGTGGATTTAGTCATGATTTTTATTAAAGGCTTATCTTAATATTTCTTAATATCTTAGCAATAGTATACTCCCTTCCTAAGCTAAAAATAGACATTAAACACCAAGAATCAGAGGGCGTGGCTTTGCCACGCCCTCTGATTCTTGAGGCGCGAAGCGCTGCCTTTCGCTTTTTGGAAGTGACTAAAGCTATAGTTAGGGTTCTGCAATTTAATGAACAACCAAATTTTTGGTGGCGCGCCACCAAAAATTTGGTTGTTTATCTTACGGCGCAGCTTTTAAGAATACTTTCCCTGATTATTATTTCCTATGGCAAGCCCAATTCAGTGGTATCCAGGTCATATCGCCAAAGCTGAAAAGCAATTATTAGAAAATTTAAAATTGGTTGATGTGGTCATTGAAGTGCGCGACTCGCGTATTTTGATGTCTAGTAAACACCCCAAAATCGAAAAATGGGTGGAGGGAAAGTCACATATATTAGTTTGCAATCGCATTGATGCTATCTCTACACCCGTTAAAACTCAATGGATGCGCTGGTTTACCGACCACGATCGCATGGCATACTTTACCGATGCCCAAGCGGGTAAGGGGATGATTGATCTGCTCAAAGCGGCGCAAGTCGCAGGGGAAAAGGTCAATGAACGGCGGCGCGGTCGGGGAATGTTGCCCAGACCCGTAAGAGCCGTGGTCGTAGGATTTCCGAATGTGGGTAAATCGGCACTGATCAATCGACTGCTCAAGAAAAGAGTGGTGGCGAGTGCCAATAAACCCGGAGTGACAAGGCAATTGCGCTGGATCAGGATTTCCGATCAGATCGAGTTACTCGATACGCCTGGGGTAATTCCGCCCTTGCTTTACGATCAAGACGCGGCGCTGAAGTTAGCAATTTGCGATGACATCGGTCAGGCTGCCTATGACAACGTATTAGTTGCGGCAGAGGCAGTGGATTTATTAATTGGTTTAGGAGCTAAACTCAGCGCCCGTTATCAAATTGATCCCCTGACTGTCACTTCGGGTATTGAATATATTCATGAAGTTGCGGCTCTCAATAAATTTCAAGGCGATCTTGATAAAGTGGCGCGGCTAATTTTGTATGATTTTCGCAAAGGCAAGCTAGGGGCGATCGCCCTCGAAATGCCACCAAGTCTTACATAACGTTGTAAAAGGCTGGCTTCGCCAGCCTTTTACAACGTTATGTGATAGCGGCGCTTTGTATCTATACATTTTTTGACATAAGAAGCCAGAAAAAATCGTCTAAAATAAAGCATGACGCAATCATTTGGTAGCCATTATGGAACTTGCAGCATATCTATATGATGCATGGGCGTATGAACAAGCAGGACAAGAACTAAGCGATCACAATTATGTTTGTGACCAGCGGCATCTTCATTGCGACACAGCCTCATCAAATGACTGGAATTTCCCCGCAATTACACAAAAGTGTTGGTTAGTCTCGTCGATCGCCCTGACTGGTTTTAGCAATCTGGCTTTACCTGAACTCAGCGCCGCCCATCATTTTGAAACCTCCATCAGCACAGCACCTTGTTGTCATAGCGCCTACCTTTGCGACAGTAGCTACATTTCGGAAGTGCAGACATTGCTCTCTCAGCGCGGATTTACGGTTGGAGCGATCGACGGAGTTTACGGACAACATACCAAGCAAGCCGTAATTGATTTCCAGAAAACTCAACCGAGCTTAGTTGCCGATGGTATTGCGGGAGAGCAAACCTTAACGCAACTACGAAATTTCACAGCAACCCGTAATCCCATCCCTCTCAATAATTCAAGCGTTCAAGGGATCGTGATCGTGCGTCCAATTACCAATCAAGATAATATTCAGAATTACCGACTAATCAATTCGCAACGACCTGAACTTGATGAACTTGGCAATTTACAAATTTTGCTCAAGCGAAGAGGCTTTTATCAAGGGGCGATCGACAGCCGACTTGGACAAGAAACAACCAATGCAATTTTAAAGTCTCAAATTGCCTATGGGCTGATCCCCGACGGCGTGGTGGGACCTCTGACCATTCGCGCTTTGCTGGCGGGTGGCAATCATCTTCCTCTGGCTCAACCCGCTTTTAATCGATCGCCATCTCCTGAAAATATTATGCAAGCTCAGCAACTCCTTAGGGAACGAGGTTTTTATGGCGGTGAAATAAACGGTTTATACGAAGCCTTAACTAGATCCAGCATATTTGAGGCGCAACTCGCCTATGCCCAAAATCCCACAGGAGATTTAGAACCAGCCCTATTAACTGCCTTGAGAGCGCAAGATCTAACCCAACCATTGCCCACAATTTCTCAAAATCCACCAGTCAATCAAGATCAAAGATCTGGCTCCTTAAATTCTGGCAGTATAAGCTTTCAGATTAATCCACAAGTTAACATCCAACCCGTTCGCCCCTCACAAAGTTCTTCTTTCTCGTCAAGTCAAAATGCTCCTAATTCTTTACCACCAGCGCCAGCCCCTAACTCCTAAATTCCGCCCATTCTTTTAAACTACATCTAAATCTCTAAATTAAAAAAACTAAAAATATGGAACTCTTAGCTTACATTCAAGAAGAATTTATTCAGTCTGAAGCACCCATAGCCGCAGAAATTAAAGATTCTCCAAACAAAAATCTGGAATTAAGATTCCAAACTTGGCTAAAGCAATTAGCCAATGGATCGGTCAAGCTAAGCTTTAACGTGATTTTGGCTGGTACTACCCTATTTATATCTCTAGGATCAGCGATCGCTCTTGCTGAACCAACTACGCCATCGGATATCAGATATGTGCAATCCCTCCTCGCTAGAAGTGGTTTTGAGCCTGGGGCGATCGATGGAGTAGCGGGCGCATCTACTAAAAATGCAATTCTTCGCGCTCAACAATCCCTTGGGCTGCCGACCGATGGCGTAGCGGGCAGTCAGACGATCGCCGCTCTCGAAGACATTACTGCCAAGACTAAAGCCAGTCCTGAACCTGAAGAGACTAAAGTTTCCGCATCGGTAATGAGATTGCAAAAACTGTTAGCCGATCGCGGTTTTTATGATGGTGCAGTGGATGGCATCATGGGAAACCAGACTCGCAACGCGATCCTCTCCGCCCAGAAAGCCTATGGCTTAACGCCTGATGGCATCGCAGGCTCACGCACTATTTCGGCATTAGAATCCGATAGCCGCGGAGCCGTCGCCGCCCCATCCCGCAGTGACAATGTCGAAGCTTTACAAAAACTGTTAGCAAGGCGGAGTTTTTACAATGGCGCATTTGACGGCCTCATGGGACCTCAAACTCGCATGGCGATCATTGCCGCCCAGAAAAACTATGGCTTAGTGACCGATGGCGTTGCAGGTGAGCAGACCTTAGCGGCTCTGGAGTCTGGAAGCAGCAGCAAAATTAGCGCCACTCCCCGCAATCGCGTCAGTGCGGAAGAAACCACAAATACTCCAAGCATCTCGCAAGATGTAATTGCTTTACAGAAATTACTTTCCGAACGTGGCTTTTACAAAGGCGCGATCGATGGACTCAAGGGATCGCAAACTACCCAAGCGATCGCGGATGCTCAGAAAGCCTATGGCTTGACCGTTGATGGCATCGCAGGATCTCAAACATTGAACGCATTACAACGCGATGTCCGTCCGTCCATTTCCGCCGTCGCCGCACCGCGCTCAACCGTGACCGTCACCAAAGTTCCGACAGAAAGCGATCGCAGCATTACTAATCTACAAAACCTACTACGCGATCGCGGCTTTTTTAGGGGTGATCCTACGGGAGTTGTAGACCAAAAGACTACTGATGCGATTGTGGCAGCCCAAAGAGCTTATGGATTGACTGCTGACGGTATCGCAGGCAAAAGAACGATCGCGGCGCTAGAGGCGGGAATGCCAGCCAAGATTCAGCCCGTACTTCCTAGCCCCACAGCGATCACGCCAAATATTCAGGTCGAAACCAAACCCCAAGTTCAAGTTGCCGCTCCCATCCCCCAGCCCAAGGTAACAACTCCCCCTCAGCCCAGAGCCGCGGCTGCCAATCCGCAAATAGTAGAGTTACAAAACCTGCTTGCCGAACGTGGCTTTTACAATGGCAAGGCGGACGGGGTGCTAAGTGGGGAAACTCGCAATGCCATCATTAGGGCGCAGAGCTTTTACACGATCAGCCCTGCCGATGGTTCTCCAAGTAATAAACTAATCGAGAGTCTAAAAAAAGATAACTTTATTTCTGAAGGCAATTAAGTCAAATGCGGTTGCGTAGTTTAGTAATTAATTTGGCAGCGATCGTTGCTTTTGCAGCGATTACACTTAGTCTGCAATTCCCTAGATTAAATCAACGCATCGGTGGTCAAACCTCAGAAGATATTCGCAAAAGCGTGATCGAAGAAGAGGCTCGCTTAAAACTAATTCGTCAGTTGCCTACTCGCGGCTTTGGCTTTAATAACCTGATTGCCGATTTTGCGTTCTTGCAGTTTTTGCAATATTTTGGTGATGATGTTGCTAGAAATAACTTCCAGACAGGGTATGGGCTGAGTCCCCTTTATTTTAGAAACATCATTGATCGCGATCCCCGATTTATTAGTAGCTATATTTATATGTCAGCTAGTGTGTCGATGTTTGCGGGAGTTCCTAGGGAATCGGATCATATTTATGCCAAAGGGTTACGATCGCTTGATCCGCAGATCCAACCAGATGCTTACAATGTGTGGCGTTACAAAGCAACCGATCAGCTACTGTTTTTAGGGGACGCTAAAGGTGCTAGGGAATCTCACCTCAAAGCCGCAGAATGGGCTGACATCGCTGCCGCATCTGGCAAAAATTTAGTTGATGATCCGCAGCTAGTCGCCGAGGCATCCCGTCAGTCAGCGAGTTGGCTTGAAGAAGAGCGAGACCTAACCAATGCTCAAATTGGAGCATGGTCTGTCGTTTTAAGAAATGCCACAGACAAAAAAACTGTGCAGATCATTGCACAGGAAGTTGATAAGTTGGGAATGAAATTGGAAGCCCAAAATGGGATCTTGGTAATTGTGCCAAAGAAGTAATACAGCGCCTTGCGCTTAATCCCAAATAAAGCAATGGCTACGCCATACTTTATTTGGGATTAAGCTTGCTTTCGATTAACCATCTCAATCATCAATCGAATATTTTCTGCTTGGGTTTTCGCTGCATCTGCTTGGGCTTTTGCTACTTCAGCTTGCTGTGCGATCGTATTTTCAATCCGCGCCATACGATCATTAGATTCTTGTAAATAGTCACCTAGACCGAATACCGCCACTTTAACGGATATGCTGTCAGTGTGCAGATACTCTAAAAGATTTCCTATTTGGCTCACCAAATTTTCAAGACGCTGATCGATTCTGGCTAGGTAGTCGTCCTGTGTCATTTACTTTACTCCTTGGTTACAGCCTCTCTGTTTTTAAGAAGCGGCGCTCTGCACCGCTTCTTAAAGTGAATCTAAGTTTTTAATTAGCAGCTAACCACTTTTGAGCCGTCAGCCGTTGAATTACACCAAATACTAATAAATCCAAAGGTGCTTTACGCTCATCGATTAAGAATGGCTCGATCGTACTAGGCGATCGCCCAGCATCGGCACAGGAAAATGCCTTTTGACCATTAATGTCAGGCTTAGAGAAATAAACAGTAAATTGACGAAGCCCACGATCCCAAACGCCATGCACTTGAGAATTGCTAAACTCTAGCTGCAAATCAGCGATCCCCTGCTTGGTAAATGCTTTGGTTAACGCAGGCACATAATGGGTATTAATAAACTCATCAAAGGGCAATTCTTCGATCGCAGGAGGCTTTTCAACCTTTGGTTTAGCCTTGACCTTTTCAGGTTGGGATGCAGTAGTTTCAGACATAGTTTGAAAAGTTTCTAAATATAGCTGGATTGACTAAAGGTTTGACAATTTAACCAATTTTTGATGGTGCGGCGGAGCCGCGTCACCGCAAACTAGTTGCTTATGTTTATTGCGCTTCCGTGTTAATAATTTGTGGTAAGCCCATACTGTAATTGAGGGATCGGGAATTCAAGTTGTATGTAACTTCGCCTTCTTGTAATAGCGATCGCACAAAATGTTCCAAATCTGAACCGATGCGACGCAAATTGTAGTCCGTTAGGTCTGCGCCTTTGTAGCCTGCGACTAGCTCATCAAACTTGCGATACACCTTCTGAAGCGCTCCATCTGTCCAATTTAGTTCATTGTCAGGATCAACATCCAAGGTCAGAGTATTTTCACTATCAATGAGTTCATCATTTTGCTCCTCAACGATGGCAGCATAAATCTGAATGTGGCGAGTTGTTGATTTGAGCGGCATAGAAGTAGGTGATTTTTGTAATTAAAAGTTCTAAATCTTATTTCATCATAATACCAAGTTATAGCTACAGCGCTTTGCGCCGGCTTAAAAACCAAAGATATTTTTAAAAGCGGCGCTTCGCGCCGCTTTTAAAAATTTAATCTTCGCCAGATATATCTCCTGTCAAACCTTCAGAACCCTTGGCATCGGGCGCGATTATCGGTTGGGGATCAAATTGCTCATCTTCATCAAAATATTTTCTAGCCGAATTATCAGAACGTAGATTTTCTGGCTGATCAGACGATCGCCTATTCCGTCGCGGACGACCGAGCGATCTCAAGCCTGCCTTGATACCTGCAAAAGCGCTTTTAGTGGCGATCGAAGCACTCGAAGCACCCTTCCTCACGCCCTTGATCCCATCATTTACCTGCTTAACTGCCTCACCCGCATTTTTAGCTCCCTGATTAAGCTCATCACTCAATTCACTCAGCTCTAACCCCGTCATTCTGATTGCCTCAAGGGTAGCAGGCAACTCCCGCGTCAAGGTGTCAGCTAGGCGAATAATGCTATTTGCCGCCTTACCTAGCTCCTGAAAAGTGGGAATAGCAGTTAGCAGCAAAATAGTTAAGCAAATTACCACCAATAGAAATGACAAACCTAGCAAAAAGATCGCTTCTGACATATGCTTCTTCGCTTACTCTTTAACTTGGGCTTACTCTTCATCTTCATCAATGATCGCGCGATTCCTAGAGCGATCGCCTATTTCCATCATTGAAGCGCCTGCCGAGTTTCCCACCGACATCGCCAATTCTTCTTGGAGCTTACGACTAGCCTCCTGACCAGTGGCTAGGGCTTCTTGCAAACGAATTACCGTTTCATCGATAGTTCTTTGGGCTTGTTCAGTAAAGCGATCAGCTTGATACTGGACATTTGAACCTAGCTCTTCCGCCAACCTTGGCAGATCTTGAGCGGAACTTCTTAAAGCGCGGCGAGTTTCCTTTCCCGATTTTGGCGCAAATAAAATGCCTGCCACCGCACCGATCGCCGTACCGATTAGCAAACCACCAAAAAATTTACCTGCGCCGTTTGACATTTTGCTTCATCCTTGAGGACTTGTAGTTTAAAGAATCTGTCCCACCTTTGAGTGAGCCTTTACGAAACTTTTGCCAACGATTTCCTACAAAGGATACACCACGGACAAGCACCGACAGCAAGTTCTGAAACTTAACTAGCTGAGATTGTAAAGTTTGGTACTGTTTCCGCGCCGACCCAATGCCGCCCCGAGCTAAGTTCAAACCAGGATTGGAGCCTTGCAACCCACCAAGACAAGCTTCCGTCCAGCCATCTACAGTTTGCACTGTTTCTTCTAAGGATTTTCTGAGCAGCCAAATTTGCCATGTAGCCCATAACAAAAATGTACTTAGCAGGAATTGTATAGCGATCGCAATCCAAATCATTTCTATATGACGGCTATTTTTAGAGAGAAATTAGTTGTTTAAGATTTGTAACAGCAATAAAATTCACCGTGCTACTTTCTTACTACTCAAGAATTGGTGTTGCGATGCTTCGCGCCGCAACACCAATTCTTGGTTTGAACTTACAAGCGTTGTGAAACTGAATATCCTGAATTTTACAGCCTAATAGCTGCACCGTAAAACAAGGAACCGACTTTATACTAATTCCCAATGGTGTGACCACACTTTTGGAAATTGAAAACCAAACCCCGTAAGGTTTATCAAATCAAGAAATGGTTACGCCATTTCTTGATTTGATGTTAGATAGCGCGGCGAGACTTTGAATAGTGCAGAGAAATTTTTGTTGACTAGGTAAAGAAGTAGAATATGTCATCAAAAGCCATGAATTTGTAAAAGGAACTCAAAATTTAGATAACTCGTCTGACAATATATAAATAGGTTATATTGACAATTGATTGAGATGCACACAACAAAGTTGTCTAATAGTTCAGTGACACTTCTACACCCCCACCCCTATCTGATCGTTCATGCAGATGAGGGGCAACAAACGATTCCACTTATTAACGCAGACTTTTGGACGATTGGAAGAGGCTATGACAACTCAATTGTCCTTACAGATAAATGGGTTTCTCGCTATCATGCCACCTTACAAATTGTAGGAGCCTCCAAAGGTGACAGCTTTGACTCGGCTGCCAGAGGTGATTCTAAGCTTCGCAATAACAACAATGAGTCAGGAAGTTTTTATCTAGTCGATTTTGGTAGTCGCAATGGCTCATTTATGCGTGGTCAACGCATCACTTTTCCGATCTTGTTAAAAAGTGGCGATCGCATGACCATTGGCAAAACTGATATCGATTTCTTTTCCCCTCATAAGCGCGAGCCTCACCGCACGCCCAGTGAGCATATGCGTTTGTTTCAGCAGCCCACTGCGCCTGTCTCGCGCACCACGCTCACCCCATCGGAAGAACGGGTGTTTTGGCAAGTTGTGCAAGGTTTTACTAACAAAGAAATTGGTAAGCGATTACAGATCAGCCCCAGAACTGTGCAAACTCATCTCAGTAGCATCATGACCAAGCTAAATCTAGAAAATCGTTCTCAGATTGTTCGCTATGCCTTTGAGCAGAGTTATCGTCCTAGCGCTGAGAGTGCTGAGAGTGCGGATACCGATGCTGAGATCTGAGCGGAGAGCGAGAGGCTGGCGAAGCCAGCCTCTCGCTTTTTTGTGGATTCATTAAGAAAACACCTCTTTATTGCTATTTCTTATAGTCATTACCATTAAAATCTGACTACTATTTAGTCATCAGTTAGTGAGAAAATTATGTTAGACCTTAAAGTTATTCTTCCTGTACTGACTATTTTGTTTACAGTGAGCTGCCTATTTTTTGGTACTCGCAACGGTTTCTATGACAGCGACAAGTACCACGGCAACGGCTCAGCTCATTAGTGCGCGCCCAATTTATTAAAAGCTCGCCGTAGGCGAGCTTTTACAGCGCTTTGCGCTTGGTTAAACTCCAGATAAATCATTGCGCATCGCGGCTTCGTTGTGATGCACAATGATTTTTAGTGCTACTCAAAACTTCAATAGGCTGTAATAAATTGATTAGTTCAAAAATTAGTTGCTGATGTGTTAATCTAGTTTGTCTGAAGTTAATCATTTCAAAGAAATGGCGATCGCCGTAAGTACTCAGTGACTTCTGAGGAAAGTAAATTGCCTGGGTAGTCAAATTGTCAAACCGCAAGATCAAGCCTTTGACAGGAAGCAAGACTTCTAGGAATGCCCAATTGTGAGATTGGGAAACACGCACTAATACGTCTAAATAAAAAGGCGTTGAGTGTCGAGTCCAGTCACGTACACCTCGTTACACGTTTAAGTTTTTTATCATGGCACTTCTGCAAGAACGCAAATTAGAAATATTCTCCGAATATCAAAAACATTCCACTGACACTGGCTCCTCTGACGTACAGGTTGCTTTGCTATCTGAGCGGGTTCTTCAATTGACCACTCACCTCAAGCTGCACCCCAAGGATTTCTCATCAAGACGTAGCTTGTTGAAAATCATTGGTCAACGTAAGCGCTTACTTGCCTATGTCAAGAATCACGATCGCACCCATTACAAGCAATTGATTCAAAGTCTCGGTATCCGAGGCTAGGGAATTGGTTTTCACTGGTTGATTACTAAGTACATTGCGAGTAGAAATGTGAACAAGCCAAACCGCATCCCTTTCGAGCCAACTAAACGCTCGAAAAAAGCCAAAGAGGTCAAAAAGCAAGTTGTCCCCACTGCGCCGACACATAAAAAAGTATCGGCAGATAAGCCAAGCAGTATTAAGGCGATCGCTACTAATAAACCGAAAGATTCTTTGGGTATACCCGATGAAGTCAATCGGCGGATTGTTCGCCGAGCTGCCTTATTCTGTGGTGTTCCCACTTCCTTAGGCATTACGACTTTCATCGTGAGCTATGTACTTGTTAGCAAGCACATAGTTGATCTGCCAACTTCAGCAGTTGTCTTGCTGAGTATGCTATTTCTGGGGATTGGTGTTGTGGGACTTAGTTATGGAGCTATTTCTGCTTCTTGGGATGAGGGTCGGATCGGGTCTTGGTGGGGCGGTGATGAGTTTAAGAAAAACTTCGGTTACTTGAATTCAGCTTGGAAGTCACAGCAAAAGACGGTTAAAGCTTCCAAAGATTAATCAAAAAAATAGGTGGCGCAAAGCGCCACCTATTTTTTTGATTTGGTAAAA
>MNZA01000058.1 GCA_001873375.1 Oscillatoriales cyanobacterium CG2_30_44_21 | reverse complement strand
TCGCCGCGCACCTCTATATAGCCTAGTGAGGCTTTGACGGGTACAGAGAAAATTCTGAAAGCGGCGCTTTCAGAATTTTCTCTGGGTTTTAAGGCAGCGCAAAACTCTGTATTCTTGGGTAACAATAAAAATTGCTGGCAAAACCACAAAAATATTGACAGAAATTGCCATTGTCAATATATTATAGAGTTCGCTGTAAAATATTCTGTCTTCGTAATTTGCTTTTGCCAAACTGTAACTAACCCATACATAAGGATGAAGCTTTCACGGAGGATATGTTCGCAGACTAGCGCCCCAGCATAGTTGCCATTAATAAGGTGACTTGGACGCGCCCATAACCTATAAAACTGATAACAAATTGGGAGACTTATAGTGGCTCGCATTGCAGGAGTTGACCTTCCTCGTGACAAGCGCATTGAAATAGGACTAACGTATATATACGGAATCGGTCTGACTAGCGCCAAAAAAATCTTAGCAGCTACCAAAATAAACCCTGACACGAGGGTTAAAGAGCTTACTGATCCTGAAGTAACGACTTTACGACAAGAGGTAGAATCCAACTTTCAAGTGGAAGGCGATCTGCGCCGTCTTGAAGGTTTAAGCATCAAACGCCTAGTAGACATCGGTTGCTACCGAGGTCGTAGACACCGCATGGGACTACCTGTACGCGGACAACGTACTCGTACCAATGCGCGTACCCGCCGTGGCGGTCGCCGTACTGTTGCAGGTAAGAAGAAGGCTCCAGGTAAGAAGTAAGTAAGGATTAAAACGAAACAATGGCTCGTCAAACAAATCGTAGAACTGGCGCACGCAAAAATAAGCGCAACGTCCCTAATGGAGTCGCTTACATCCAGTCTACTTTCAATAACACTATCATCACGATCGCCGACACCGTAGGCGATGTAGTCTCTTGGTCTTCGGCTGGCGCTAGTGGCTTTAAGGGTGCCAAAAAGGGTACTCCATTTGCCGCCCAAACTGCTGCTGAATCGGCAGCTCGTAGAGCAATGGAGCAGGGAATGCGTCAAGTCGAAGTAATGGTGACAGGTCCTGGTTCAGGACGTGAAACCGCCGTAAGAGCGCTTCAAGCGGCTGGGCTAGAAATTACTTTGATTCGTGATATTACCCCCATTCCCCACAATGGTTGCCGTCCTCCCAAGCGCAGACGTGTGTAGTCACTTTTTCAATTCTCTAATTTCCCTCCTTAATTTTCGTTTACCCTTGCAGACATAAGTCGGTACAAATATGGCACAGTTTCAGGTTGAGTGCGTTGCATCCCACACAGAAAAAGATAATAGTCAGTACAGTCAATTTGTACTAGAACCACTAGATCGGGGGCAAGGCATTACCATTGGAAACGCGCTCAGACGGGTATTGCTATCTAATCTAGAGGGAGCATCCGTCACTGCCGTTCGCATTGCTGGTGTTAACCATGAATTTGCCACGATTCCTGGTGTGCGCGAAGACGTTCTGGATTTAATGCTCAACCTGAAAGAACTCGTGTTGAAGTCTTACAGCTCAGCACCGCAGATCATTCGTCTGGTAGAGCGCGGTCCAAAATTGGTAATGGCAACTAGTTTCCATTCCTTGCCATCGGATATCGAGATTGTTAATCCCAATCAATACATTGCGACTCTCAGTGAGGGAGCAACTCTGGAGATGGAATTAACGATTGAGCGCGGTAAAGGCTATCGGTCTGTCGATCGCTCCAAAGAAGATCACAGCTCACCGATTGACACCCTCAAAATTGATGCGGTGTTTATGCCTGTGCGTAAAGTCAAATATGAGATTAAGGATGCTCGAATCGGTGATGCGATTAATAAAGAGAGTCTCCAGCTTGATATTTGGACAAACGGCAGCATTACCCCTCAAGAAGCACTTAGCCAAGCGGCTAGCGTGTTAGTGAATTTGTTCTCGCCTTTGCAAGAGATTACCCTTGCGCCATCATTGCCTCAAGAGCGTGATGATCAAGATGAGACTAAGCAAATTCATATTGAAGAATTACAACTGTCAGTCAGGGCTTACAACTGTCTCAAACGAGCGCAGATTAACACCGTTGCTGATTTGTTGGAATACACCCAAGACGATTTATTGGAAATTAAGAACTTTGGTCAGAAGTCGGCTGAGGAAGTTATGGATGCCCTGAAACAGCATCTTGGTCTTACCTTAACTGAATCCAAAGCTTCTAAAGTTCTGTAAATAGCTCTCGCTCTAACGAGTTTTGTTTAATATTCATCTAGTACATACCCATGCGCCACCGTTGTAAAACCCCTCAGCTTAACCGAGCTGCCGATCAGCGAAAAGCTCTGCTCAGAGCTTTGACCACTGAGCTAATTCTCAGAGGTGAAATTAAGACAACCAGAGCTAAGGCAGATGCTGTCCGTACTAATGTTGATCACATGATCACCTTGGCTAAAGATGGTTCTCTCCATGCTCGCCGTCAAGCGATCGCCTATCTGTACGATATTTCTGTCAAAGACGGTGAGCCTGTTAGCGATCGCCCCATGACCAAGACCAAGCAAGAGCAGTTGCCCGAAGAAAAGCGTGTCACCACCTTGGTTGACCTCCTCTTTAGCCAAGCCAAAGAACGCTATGCCGAACGCAATGGTGGTTATACCCGCATTGTGCGTACCGTTAGCCGCCGTGGTGACAATGCCGAAATGGCAATCCTCCAACTCGTTTAGATAGTTTTTCTAGATATGTCTTCTTCGTCATCCCGCCGTGTCGCCTTGGCTATCCAATATCTGGGTACACATTATTACGGATGGCAGAGACAGCCAAATCATCGCAGTGTGCAGCAGACAATTGAAGAAGTAATTTCTGAGATCTGTGGCAAGCCAACTGTGTTACATAGTGCAGGTCGGACTGATACTGGTGTTCATGCAGCGGCGCAGGTCGCGCATTTTGATACATCAAGTATGATCCCGCCCCACAAATGGGAAAAAGTGATTAACAGCTATCTGCCCGATGACATTCTGATCTGGAGATCGATGGAAGTAGCTAGTGACTGGCACGCGAGATTTTCGGCAACATGGCGGCGTTATCGATACACGATATACACGGCGGCAAGCCCGAATTTATTTGTAAGCAGGTTTAGCTGGCATTACTACCATGATCGCCTTGATGAAAGTCTGATTCATCAAGCCTTGCAACCGATGATTGGTAAACAGGATATGGCAGCCTTTCAGAGAGCAGGGTCTAGCCGTCCCCATAGCCGTCTTGAGCTTCAAGAGGCTCTATGCTGGAGAGACAGGGATTTTGTCCATATCGAAGTTCAAGCAAGCGGCTTCTTGTACGGGATGATCCGTTTGTTAGTTGGTCAGTTAGTTGATGTGGGACGATCTAGTCTGGCGATCGCTGACTTTACTAACATTTGGCAGCAACAGCGTCGTACTGAAGTCAAATACGCTGCCCCACCTCAAGGGTTGTGTCTTCTGTCCATTGGATATGCTGACAACCCGTTTATCGAGCTAGCATCGCGCCAGCAAACGTTGAGCCTGAAGGCGAATCAAGCCATAACCTTGATTTAACATCGCAGGAACTCTTCTAAATAACAAAGTTTCATAGATAAATTTCCTTTGTAGAGAAACTAATGACTACAACTACACTCACCCCTAATAAAAGCTACTTACCAAAAGATCCAGAACGTAAGTGGTACGTTATTGATGCCGAAGGTCAACGCCTCGGGCGGCTTGCTAGCGCGATCGCCGTAATTTTGCGTGGTAAAAACAAGCCTATCTATACTCCTCACTTGGATACTGGAGATTTCGTCGTTGTAATTAACGCCGAAAAAATTGCTGTTACTGGCAAGAAATCCACCCAAAAACTGTACAGAAGACATTCAGGTCGTCCGGGCGGCATGAAAACTGAAACCTTTGAAAAGGTGATTGCGCGAGTACCTGAAAGGGTGCTTGAACACGCTGTTAAGGGTATGTTGCCCAAAAATACTTTGGGTCGTCAGCTTTTTACAAAGCTCAAGGTTTATGAAGGTGCTAGCCATCCCCATGAAGCGCAACAACCTGAAACCCTAGTCATTAATACCATTCCATCGCTGAAGTAGGAGAAATAACTGATGTCTGATACTGAACGCTCAAACCGTGCCGTTTATTGGGGTACTGGTCGCCGTAAGACTGCCATAGCCCGCGTCCGTCTAGTTCCTGGTGAAGGCAAGATCGTGATCAACGGTAAGCCTGGTGATTTGTATTTGCAGTTTAATCCTGCTTACATTTCAGGTGTGAAGGCTCCCCTCGAAACTCTGGGGCTAGAAAATGAATATGATGTGATGGTCAATGCCCATGGTGGTGGTGTCACAGGTCAAGCCGATGCGATTCGTTTGGGTGTAGCTCGTGCCTTGTGCGAGCTTGCCCCTGAAAATCGCAAGCCTCTCAAGGTTGAAGGTTACATGACTCGCGATCCTCGTTGTAAGGAACGCAAAAAATACGGACTCAAGAAAGCTCGTAAAGCTCCTCAATACTCGAAACGGTAATTACCGAATCTCAAAAAGCCTCGCAATGCGAGGCTTTTTGATTTCAGCGCTTTGCGCCGCCATCATAGCTGTCGCCATCTGTATTACAGCGCTTTGCGCTCAAACCCGAACCAAGAATAATTTTGAAAGTGCTGCGAAGCAGCACTTTCAAAATTATTCTTGCGGTTCGTTTGATCGGCAATTGCTGTAGAACCCGTCTTCGGAGTTTTGGGTTCTAACAAGAATGGCTACGGCTATACTATTGATTTTTGAGCGATCGCTTACAAACCATTAACAAACAAGTTAAAATGTAAAGGTTTGTTACAAACTTCTAATACTCTTATCCCAAGTAAATTGTGTCGGCTTTATCTCCTGAAACTAGTTATCGTTGGAGTCGTGACAACTACTCTGAACTCGCTCGCACTATCGATATTTGGCGGACAGTACTCACCTTTTCTTGGATTGTTTGGATCGATGGCAAAAAATGGAGCTATGTTGGCGGCAAAACTGAAGCTAAAACTAAGCGCAGAACAAAGCTAAGAGCAATTTGGCTGCGTGAGTCGATGCTACAGTTAGGACCAACATTTATTAAAGTCGGTCAACTACTATCTACCCGCGCCGATATTTTGCCTGCGGAGTCAGTAGAAGAATTGTCAAAATTGCAAGATAAAGTTCCTGCCTTTAACGCAACAAAGGCTAAGCAAATCATCGAGTCCGACCTAGGAAAACCCCTTGATGAGATGTTTAGCTATTTCGATCCCGTGCCTCTCGCCGCCGCCAGTCTCGGTCAAGTGCATAAGGCGCAATTGCATACGGGGGAAGAGATAGTTGTTAAGGTGCAACGCCCAGGACTATTAAAACTATTTGCGATCGACTTAGGGATTCTCAAACGCATTGCTCAATATTTTCAGAATCATCCTAAGCATGGCAAAGGACGCAATTGGGTGGGGATTTATGAAGAATGCAGCAAAATTCTCTACGAAGAGGCGGATTACTTAAACGAAGGGAAGAATGCTGACACGTTTCGCCGAAATTTTAGAAGCGATCGCCGTATTATCGTGCCGCGAGTTTATTGGCGATATGCTTCAAAGCGAGTTTTAGCTCTGGAGTATTTACCAGGCATTAAAGTTAGCAACTATGAAGCACTAGAAGCGGCGGGAATTGACCGCAAAAGTATTGCCCGAATTGGGGCTGAGGCTTATTTAGAACAATTACTCAATCATGGTTTCTTTCATGCCGATCCCCATCCTGGGAACCTCGCCGTAACGGGTCAAGGCGAATTAATTTTTTATGATTTTGGGATGATGGGGCAGATTCAGTCGATCACCCGTGACAAATTATTAAGAACTTTTTTTGGAGTTGCTAAGAAAGATGCTGAGGCAGTAATTAATTCACTGGTGGAATTAGGAGCCTTGGAAGTCACAGGTGATACTGGTCCGATTAGGCGATCTGTGCAGTATATGCTCGATAATTTTATGGGTCAGTCGATGGAAAAGCAGTCAGTTGCCGCCATCAGTGATGATCTATATGACATTGCTTACGATCAACCGTTTCGATTTCCCGCCACTTTTACCTTTGTCCTCAGAGCAATTTCGACACTAGAGGGATTGGGAAAAGGGCTAGATCCCACTTTTAACTTCATGGAAGTCGCCAAACCTTACGCAACAAATCTTATGGAAAATGGAAGCAATCGAGAATCTGGCAATCTGTCTACTGCTTTTTTAGGTGAGCTGGGCAGACAGGCAGCTCAGGTTAGTAATACCGCGATCGCCCTGCCGCGACGTATTGATGACACCCTTGCCAAGCTCGATCGCGGCGACATCCGCGTTAGAGTAAAGTCTCAAGAAACTGATCGCCTGCTACGAAGACTCAGCAATGTGGGGATCGGCGCAATCTACGCCATACTAAGCGCCGCCTGCCTATTGTGTGCCACGCTCCTGTTTGTGAATGGTTGGCAAATTCCTGCGATCGCCGCGAGCCTAGTCGGCGGCTTTTTGCTGGTTGCCCTGTTACGTCTACTGTCAAAAATTGATCGCCCAGAAAAATAACTTCTCAGAAATAATTAGTGCAGTACGAAGTGCCGTACTGCACTAATTATTTCTGATGTAGCTACCTCAACATCTTTTTTGGTTTTGAGTTTTTGCCTGTGAAGGTTAAACTAAAGGTTAACGTAGAAAAATGATCTACCTAAATACTTCGAGCCAAACTACTTAAAATGAAGCGTCTATTTGCGGGAGCAACCGATACGGGCTGCGTCAGATCAGCTAACCAAGATTCTTATCACATCGATCCCGATGGACGATTTTTTATAGTTGCTGACGGCATGGGCGGTCATGCGGGGGGCGAAGTCGCCAGTCAAATTGCCGTTGATGCAATCCGTGAATCTTTAGATGCTTGCTGGGAAGTTGCGACCGATTCTCAAAAGCTAATGCAGGAGGCGATCAACAAAGCTAATCAAGCAATTCTTGACGATCAAAGTGCCAATCCGATTCGCTCAGACATGGGTACGACCATTGTAATTCTAATGTTCCGCGATGAAATTCCTTGGTTTTGCCATATTGGCGACTCGCGTCTGTATCGCTTGAGGGGCGCAAAGCTAGAGCAAATTAGTGACGATCACACATGGATTGCGAGGGCAATTCAAACGGGGGTAGTCAATCCAGACGAAGCGAAAACTCACCCTTGGCGACATATGTTATTACAGTGCTTGGGGCGTGAAGACCTCAAGGAGATAGCGGCGGGTGAAGTTGAGTGGCAACCTGGCGATCGCCTATTAATTTGTAGTGATGGCTTAACTGAGGAGTTAAGTGATGATCGCATTGCCCACCAACTCAAAAGTATCCGTAACTGTCAGCAAGCGGCTCAAGCCTTGATTGAGTCAGCGAAGTTGCGCGGTGGTCGCGATAATATTACGGTGGTCGTTGTTTCTAACGAACTAAATCCTCAGAACTAAGTCTTAAATAGATAGAAAGTAAGTTAGCTAGAAAGCCGATCCTAGAGTTTGCCGCACCTTTGGCGCGG
>MNZA01000161.1 GCA_001873375.1 Oscillatoriales cyanobacterium CG2_30_44_21 | reverse complement strand
TTAGTTTGTATTAGGGACTAGCAAGTTGTTAAGATTGATGACAATTCTTCGATTTAGTCCAGATTTTTTTGTGCAGCGCCTGTAGTTATGAAATTCCCTCATTGGCTATCTGAGCAAGCCAGACAAAATCCAAATTCAATTGCATTAATTTTTAAAGGATATTCTTGGACTTTTGCTCAATTAGAAATAGAGGTTAATCAGTGGGTTGCCTTTTTGCAAAATTCAGGAATTAGATCGGGCGATCGCGTGGGCTTGCTCATGGCAAATCACCCGAAATACATCATGCTCGTTCATGCCCTATCTCGATGTCAGGCGATCGCGATTTTGCTCAACACGCGCCTTACTGCTGCTGAAATTAAATATCAAATTCAAGACGGAAATGCTCAATATTTACTGCATGACCATCACCACAGCGCGATCGCCAAATCATTGAGTTCCATAGTCCAAATTATTGATGGCGATCTAGATTTTGATAAAAACATTGCACTGTTCAATATTGAAAAATGTAATCAAACTCCTGCCATAGTTCCGAATATAGAAGCAAGTTCCATTCAGGGAATCTTTTATACTTCGGGAACTACTGGCAAACCCAAGGGAGTTCCCTTGAGTTATGGCAATCATTGGCATAGTGCGATCGCCTCAAATCTGCGGATCGCCTCTAATAGTAAGGATAATTGGTTGCTATGTTTACCGATGTTTCATGTGGGGGGAATGGCGATCATTTGGCGAAGTGTGATTGGTGGCATGGCTGTGACCCTATTGCCAAAGTTTGACGAGCAGCAGGTATTGGAGGCGATCGCTACTGCAAAAGTAACTTTAATTTCGCTTGTGCCAACTATGCTGTCTCGGCTATTAGAACATTCCCTTTGGCAAAATCTTTACAATTTGCGAGGAATTCTCTTGGGTGGAGCCAACGCCAGTTCCGAACTAATCAAGCGCTGCTTACAATTGAATCTGCCAATTATGCCAACCTATGGCATGACCGAAACAGCTTCCCAATTCACAACTTTACTGCCCCATGAAGTGAGCTTAAAATTAGGTTCTTCAGGACGACCATTATCAGGAAATCAATTACAGATTGTTGATCGCGAAGTCCCTACTCAACAGGTGAAACATGGCGAAATTGGGCAAATTTTAGTGCGCGGAAAAAGTGTAATGTCTGGCTATTTGTCTAGCCAAGTTGGGGTCGATAATCAGGGCTGGTTAAGTACAGGAGACTTGGGATATGTGGATGCAGAGCAGTATCTGTATGTGGTTAGTCGCCGCTCTGATTTGATTATAAGTGGTGGTGAAAATATTTACCCAGCCGAAATTGAAGCAATTTTATTAGAACATTTGGCGATCGCTGATGTATGTGTTTTGGGGCTAGAAGATCCCGAATGGGGCGAACAGGTGGTGGCGATCGCGGTTACAAAGTTGCCAATTACGCTAACAGAGCTAAGGGAATTTTGTGAGCAAAAATCTTTGGCGCGTTACAAACTTCCAAAATCTCTGTTTATTTGGGATGCTCTACCCAGAAATGCGTCAGGAAAATTATTGCGTCAAGAAATTCGCGATCACTTACCGATGCAAAATCGGCTAAAAATTTGATCTAAAACTGATTCGGTCACTTCTTCGCCTGTAATTTCGCCGATCGCACTGATGGCGGCGCGGAGGTCAATCGTCCAAAAATCTAAGGGCAACTGATCGGCGATCGCAATTTGCACATTGTCGAGGGACTGGACAACTCTGAGCAAACAAGCTTTCTGGCGCTGATTAATCGCCACTTCCAAATTCGCCGCCGCAATTTGATCTTGACGAATCGCTGCTAAAATAGTCACCTCCAAATCCTCAATTCCCTGATTTTGGGCTGCCGCAGTTTTGACAAGGCGATTGTTTTGCAAAAGAGAAGGAAGTTCCGAAACATCAGGACGCAGATCGATTTTATTAATTACTAAAATAATTGGGCGATCGCTAACCCCTGCATAGATCTCCGCATCTTTGGCTGTCCAGCCCACCGTTGCATCAATTACCATCAATACCAAATCCGCCGACATCGCCGCTTGGCGCGATCGCTCCACACCGATCTTTTCCACCACATCTTCCGTTTCCCTAATCCCTGCCGTATCTAGCACCTGCACAGGAATCCCGCCCACTACCAACTGCGAATCCACCACATCGCGAGTTGTGCCAGGCAAATCTGTAACGATCGCGCGATCGCTACGACTCCAAGCATTCAGCAAACTCGACTTACCCACATTCGGGCGACCGACAATGGCAACCCTTAGTCCTGATCGCAACAATTCGCCGCGATCGGCAGTCGCCAAAATGTGATGGGACTGCTGCGAAATATCGGCAATTTCCGCTTTCACCCAAGCCACATCAAGAGGCGGCAGATCATCTTCAAAGTCAATTCTGGCTTCAAGTTCCGTCAAAATATTTAGAGCTTTACTCCGCAAATACTTGAGGGATTGGGCAAGTTTACCGCGCAGAGAGGCGATCGCCGACTGAGCCGCTTGCGCCGACTTTGCCCCAACTAAATCATTAATACTTTCCGCCTGTGTCAAGTCAATCCGCCCATTCAAAAAAGCGCGTAAGCTAAACTCTCCCGCCTGCGCCAGCCTCGCCCCTTTCTCTAGGCAGAGGTTCAGCACTTGCTGCACTGCCATAATCCCACCATGACAGTGGAACTCCACCACATCCTCACGGGTAAACGATCGCGGTGCTTTCATAATTAACAATAGACCTTCATCGATCGCCTTATGGGTATGGGGATGGGTGATGTAACCATAGAGAATGCGATGGCTCTCCCAAGTCTGTTTATGACCCGCTTGAAAGATTTCCTTAGCAATTGGTAAAGCCCTGTCCCCCGACAATCTGACGATACCGACACTTCCCTGCTGCGGCGAAATGGCAGTGGCAATAGCGGCGATCGTGTCTGATAAACTCATATTTTCAAATTGAGGGTTGCGATACAGCCTACAGCGCTTTGCGCTTAAATCCCAACCAAGAATGATTATAAAAGCGTTGCGAAGCAACGCTTTTATAATCATTCTTGGTTCGCTGTTGTAAGGGCAATTCATGAACTGCCCTTACAATGCGATGCGGGTTTTGAGTCATTTTTGCGTAAATCCTAATTATCAGTAATTGCCATATTGCGGCGTTAAGTAGTAATGATAAATTTTTGTGAATCGCGGCTTCGCCGCGATTCACAAAAATTTATCTGGGGTTTGAGTGAGCGCAATGCCCTGTAATTCCTTAAACATTTTATGGTGTAGACTACATAATTTTTAAAATGCAATTATGATTAAAGATAGCTGAGTTGCACCCACAAGGTGAAGAAAACTCTGCATCACATCCTATTGAGGCTTTGAATAGTACAGAAATATTTTTGAAAGCGGCGCTTTCAAAAATATTTCTGGGTTTTAATTAAGCGCAAAGCGCTGTAATTCAAGATAGATTTCAATATAGTCCTAAACTTCCTAAGTTTTCTATCGGTGGGGAAATCGGTGTCTGTAAACTTCCTGCATAGGGCTTTACAATCTCTAAATATTTTAAAGCTATGCTAAAAACTATTAACAGCAACAATTTGCCAATTGACCAAATAGATTCTAAAGACAGTTGCCATCAGCCTTTAAATTTGTACAAGACGGTTTTAGATGGCGCTAGTTATTCGATGATTGCCACTGATGTTAATGGCATAATTTGTGTGTTTAACAAGGCGGCAGAGGTTTGGTCTGGCTACAGTGCCGCCGAAATGATTGGCAAAAAAACGCCTGAATGTTTTCACGATCGCCAAGAAGTACAGCAACGGGCGATCGCCTTAACAGAAGAATTGGGAATGACTGTAGCGGCGGGTTTTGAAGTATTTATCGCAAAAGTGCGCCTAGGTCTGCCTGAAGAAAATGAGTGGACTTACATTCGCAAAGATGGTTCCAGATTCCCTGTAATGCTGTCGGTATCAGCACTCCGCAATGACGATAATGAGATCATCGGCTTTTTAGGAATTGCCAATGACATTAGCGCCCGTAAACGCGATGAAGCCAAATTACAAAATACCCTTGATGAATTAGCCTTTCAGAAGTTTGCCCTCGATCAAGCTGCCATTGTTACCGTAACTGATTTACAAGGCATAATTACCTATGCTAATGACAAATTTAGCGAGATTTCGGGCTATAGCCAAAAGGAACTGATCGGCAAAACTCATCAATTTATAAATTCTAGCTATCACTCCACCGAGTTCTTTGCGAACCTATGGGACACAGTTGGCGGGGGCAAGGTCTGGCGGGGGGAAATTCGCAATCGCAAGAAAAATGGTGAATATTACTGGACAGACAGCACGATCATTCCCCTGCTTGATGAACAAAATCGCCCACTTCAATATTTAGCGATTCGGTTTGACATTTCTACTCGTAAAAAGTTTGAAAAAACCCTAAAACTACAGGAACGGGCGATCGCGGCAAGTCACAACGGCATCGTAATCACCGACTTTCGACTGCCGCGGAATCCGATGGTTTATGTCAATCCTGCTTTTGAGCAGATTACAGGCTATAGCTCTGCCGAAGTTCTTGGCAAAAACTGTCGTTTTTTGCAAGGCGATGATCTCTTTCAGCCAGAACATGAGATTTTGCGCTCAGCAATTATCAATGAATCCGCCTGTACGGTTGTCATTCGTAACTATCGCAAAGATGGCACATTATTTTGGAATGAGCTAAATATTTCGCCTATCCTTGATGAAAATGGCAAAGCAACTCACTTTATCGGCATTCAAACTGATATTACGGAACGGAAGGAAGCGGAAAAGAATTTAAGAAGGCAAATGCGATTGACAGTCTTGCTCAATCGGATTACCGATGCGATCCGCCAGAGTCTTGATGTTGACACAATTTTTCAAACTGCGGCGCATCAAACTCAGCTTGCCTTTCATGCCAGCCGTTGTCTCATTTATAAGGTGGGCTATTCCCAATCAAATTCTCCCGAATGGATGCTGATGTCAGAGCAACTGGCGGACAAGATTTTCCCTGTCCAAGATATGGAATTAGCACTCCTGAATAGTCAATTTGGACAAAGAATATCCAGCGAAGATCAGGCGATCGCGATTCAAAATGTCTATACTGAGTCGGAACTTGAAGAATTTGGTGACCTTTTTTATCGGATGCAATTGCGATCGCTATTAGCAATCCGCACCTCTTCCCACGGCGTAACCAATGGCATTATTTTGCTGCACCATTGCAATACTTTCCATGAATGGACAGTTGAAGAAAAAGAATTGCTCTGGTCAGTTGCTAATCAAGTGAGCATTGCCCTATCCCAAGCCCATTTACTAATCCAAGAAACCCGTCAAAGGGAGCAGCTAGCGAAGCAAAATGCAGAACTTGAAGAGGCAAAAATCATTGCTGAAAAGGCTAATCGCTATAAGAGTGAATTCTTAGCGACCATGAGCCATGAGATTCGCACGCCGATGAATGCCGTAATTGGGATGACAGGGGTATTGCTGGATAGCAACTTGACCAAAGAGCAACGGGAATTTGTGGAAATTGCTCGCAATGCGGGTGACACATTACTGACCATTATTAATGACATTTTAGATTTCTCTAAAATCGAGTCGGGACACTTAGAACTAGAAGAACAATCCTTTGATCTTCGCACTTGCCTCGAAGACACCATTGAGATGCTATCGCCAAGAGCGATCGAAAAGGGAATTGAACTTAGCTATTTAATTCATCCTGATGTGGGACTGGATATGATCAGCGACATGACTCGTCTGCGTCAGATTTTGGCAAACCTGATCGGCAATGCCCTCAAGTTCACCAGTCGCGGTTCCATTAGTATCAACGTCTCGCAAATGCAGACCACACATTGTTTGCGCTGTGACCTGCACGATCACCATGAAAATAATCAGCCCCTTCGCACCGTAGTATTTGAAGTTAAAGATACGGGCATCGGTATTCCTCGCGATCGACTCTATCGTTTGTTTAAACCATTTAGCCAAGTTGATGCCTCCACAACGCGCCAATATGGTGGCACGGGCTTGGGGCTAGCCATCAGCAAGCGGCTCTGCGAATTGATGGGCGGCACGATGTGGTTCGAAAGTGAAATGGAGCGCGGTTCCACCTTTTTCTTTACAATTACCGCCCCTCCTAGTGATGCTACGACCAGCAAATCTCCGATCAAATCCGCGATTAGCAATACTTCTAGTCGTCAGGTCACCGACTTTGATCCTTTGATGGCAAAAAGACATCCTCTGCGGATTCTACTCGCCGAAGATAATGTGGTCAATCAAAAGGTCGCCATTCTCATTTTGCAAAGAATGGGCTATCGGGCAGATGTTGCCGCCAATGGATTAGAAGTGCTAGCGGCGGTCTTGCAGCATTCCTATGATTTGATTTTTATGGATATGCAAATGCCTGAAATGGATGGGTTAGAGGCAACTAGACAGATTTTTCTATATGGGCAGAGTGGCAAGCTTACTTATAAACCACGAATTGTCGCTATGACTGCGAACGCTATGCAGGGCGATCGCGAAGTATGTCTTACCGCAGGCATGGATGATTATTTGAGTAAGCCAATTCGTAATTCTGAATTAATCCGCGTTTTAACAGAAACTGAACCGATAGTTTCGTCAGATTCTGTGTCTATTAATACATTTACTTCAATTAATGTCGCATCTTTACTTGAAGCCGCTAGCAATATTGGTGGCGAAGATCCGACATTTTTGGCTGAATTAATTGATAGTTACTTAGATAATTCGCGATCGCTTCTCCAAGAGCTATATAATAATTTCGTGCAGAGAGACTTTAATGTCATGTTGCGAACAGTGCATACCTTGAAATCCAGTAGTCTCGTTATTGGCGCAGAGGAATTATCCAGTTTGTGCAGTGACTTAGAAACAAATCTTCGCACTCAAAACTACAGTGACCTAGAGGCAAGAATTAGTAGGATTACCAATGAATACGCTAACGTCAAGTCCGAACTAGAGCATAAAAGATAAAGTAGCAATTCTTAATATTTAGTTTTAGGATTTTTAGCGCCCAAGGGCGCTAAAAGTTTTATTGACATTTGATCACTTCGCAAAGCTGTGTCATCAGAAATCTAGTTATTTGTTAAACTGTAGAATCTAAATATTTTTGAACTAATGTTTTATAGCTGTAGTCACTTGAATTAGGACAAGCCCAAGCCAAGAAGTGCGCGGCGGCGCAAAGCACCGCCACTCACTTATTGGCTTGGGTTTTCAATTTGCAAAAGTGTGGCAGCATTATTGCCGTTGTGCCAATCGCCCAAAGAAATCGCCCCATGCAATGACAATTGACCAATCTAAAGAATCCCCTAAACCTATAGAGACTGAAGCGCTTAGGCTAATGCTGAATCCAGCGATCGCCCCCAGAGCCTCAGTCACTCCGCCCAAATCGCCCCTGATCTTAATTGTGGACGATGATACATTTATGCGGAAAATTTTAGTGCGCTATTTAGAGCGGGACAATTATCAAGTAGTGGAGGCAACCAATGGAATGGAAGCTCTCCATGTCTATCAAGAAACTAGCCCAGACATGATTTTGCTAGATGCGATGATGCCCGTTTTAGATGGGTTTGAATGTTGCTCCCAACTGCAAAAATTGCCCAATGGCGATCATGTCCCCGTGCTGATTATCACGGCTTTAGACGATGGTGAATCGGTAGACCGCGCCTATGAGGTGGGCGCTTCTGACTATGTAACTAAGCCGATTAATTGGGCGGTGTTGAGGCAGAGGGTCAGACGATTAATTGATCAAGCTAATCTGCACCAACAGTTAGAGGCGGCTAATAAGCAATTAGAAAATGCTAATGATCAACTTGCGATCGTGGTGGGGGAGCTACAGAGATTGGTGTCAATTGATGGGCTGACCCAAGTGGCGAACCGTCGCTGCCTAGATGAATACCTAGAACAGGAATGTCGTCGCGCCCAAAGGGAACATAGCCCGCTTTCTATGGTGCTTTGTGACATTGACTTCTTTAAAAACTACAACGATAACTACGGGCATCAAGATGGCGATTACTGTCTGCAACAAGTTGCCCACGCCATCAGTAAAGCCACCAATCGCCCCGCCGACTTAGTAGCTCGCTATGGCGGCGAAGAGTTTGCGATCATTTTACCCAATACCGATGCAGAGGGGGCGCTAAATGTGGCAGTTCGAGCGAATGCGATCGTGCAAGCCTTACAGTTGCCCCACGACCATTCCAAAGTCTCAGCCCATGTCACCATCAGCTGTGGCGTGGCAACCCTGTCGGTCGCTCCGTTTTTACCGACAGACTTGCTCAAGGGTGCCGATCGCGCCTTATATATGGCAAAGGCTGACGGGCGCAACTGTGTCCGCCAGTTGGACTTAAACCTGCATTATTAATAGGCGCGGCGAGTAGCCGAGCAATTCCCTTAACTTTCATGACAACTCATGGTAACTTCATACCTGAAGGATTACTTAGCTCTTTACTGAATAACTTTATGGAATGGCATATTACGGACGCACAAAGCTTGTCAATAATTGATCAAGAAATTGGTGAGCATTCTTTTTCGCCGGCTGAATATGAAATTGTGCGCCAAGTAATCTATGCAACTGCGGATTTTGAATACAAAAATTTAATTAGATTTTCCGATCAAGCTCTACAGGCGGGAGCTAGTGCGCTGGCAACTCGTACCACCGTGGTAGTGGATGTACCCACTTTACAGGCGGCAATTTTTCCGCAAATTAGCGATACTTTTGCTAACCCGATTTACTGTGGCGTGGATGCAATTACTCGTCCCCAAAAGGGTAAAACTCAGGCAGCTTGGGGCATTGAGACTCTAGCTAAACGCTATCCTGAAGCTATATTTGTGATTGGCGAATCCCAAACCGCTTTGGCTGCATTGGTGGATTTGATTGAGATGGAAGATGTGAAACCAGCCCTAGTCATCGGCTCTCCTGCGGGGTTTATTGATGCCGATGTAACTAAGTCCCGCTTACATGATTCTTTGATTCCTCACATTAGAGTTGACGGGCGCAAAGGAAATGCGATCGCGGCGGCGGCAATCTTTAACTCTCTGGTCAATCTATCGTGGCAAGCTTACGGTTCTAAATAGTTGTCGGCGCTTCGCGCCGACAACTATTTTATGGAGACTCTTCAGCCTTAATTTCCGCTTCCATCGCTTCTAAAATCTCTTGCTCTTGGATGACAAAATCCTCTTCACTGATATCGCCAAGATCAAATTTTAGTTGTAAAGTTGTGAGCCGCTTCTGCAAGTTTTCGGTTTTTTCGAGTTCAGTTGTAGCCCGCTCTTCGATCTGCTCAGCGATCCACACTAGTCCATCGAGAGGAGCCGTCAGTAGTTGCCATATCATTTAAAAATACTCCTTTTTTCAATAATTAATCAATAACTAATAAGGGCGGCGCTGTAAAATGAAGAACCAGATTATTGATGGGTGCGGCGTAGCCGCGCCCATCAATAATCTGGTTCTTTGTTAAATTGCCGAACCCTAAGCCTATGTTAAGTGCTGCCTATCAATATGGGTTGCGTCCGATCCTATTTGCCCTTGATCCTGAAGCTGCCCATAATTTGGCGATCGCTAGTTGTCAGCGCCTTAGTAACTCATCAACTTTGCAGGCGATCGCTAGATCCACCTTCCACTATAGCGACTCGCGGCTGTCCCAAACTCTGTGGGATCTTAAATTTGAGAATCCTGTGGGTTTAGCGGCAGGATTTGATAAAAATGCAGAAGCGATCGGTGCTTGGTCAAGTTTGGGATTTGGCTTTGCAGAAGTTGGCACGATTACCGCCCAAGGACAGTCAGGCAACCCCCAACCCCGTCTATTTCGACTGCCTAGTGACTCCGCAGTGCTTAACCGTATGGGCTTTAACAATCAAGGAGCTAAGGCGATCGCCGAACATTTACAAAGCTACTTCCAAAAACATAGTCTTACTATCCCTCTTGGTATTAATTTGGGCAAGTCAAAAGTTACGGAATTAACTGACGCAAAATTTGACTATGCCGAAAGTTTTCGATTGCTGTACCAATTTGGTGATTATTTTGTTGTAAATGTCAGTTCTCCGAATACGCCCAACCTGCGCGATTTACAGGCTACGGCTCAGTTGAGCGCAATTTTGGCAGAGTTAGCGCCGATTAATATTCAAAACAAGCCAATATTAGTTAAGATTGCCCCTGATCTCAATGATGCGGACATTATCGAAGTTGTCAAAGTTTGCCAAGAATATGCGGTAGCAGGAATTATTGCCACCAACACAACCATTTCTCGACAAAATTTAGTCACCACCCATTTATCGATTACGGGTAATCCTGTGGCAAATGAGCTAGGAGGGATTAGTGGTCAACCTGTGCGCGATCGCTCCCTTGCCGTAATCAATTTAATTTGGGAAACGACAGAGGGCAAGTTACCAATTGTCGGTGTCGGCGGGATTTTTAACGCCGAAGATGCTTGGCAAAAAATCATCGCAGGCGCTGCCATTGTGCAGGTTTATACTGGCTTAATTTACAAAGGTCCAATGATAATCAAGCAGATCTTGCAAGGCTTGGTGACAAAGCTAGAAGCCCACGGACTAGAGAATATTCAACAGGCGATCGGGCTAGCGCATCGATAAGTGAGGCGGCGCGAAGCGCCGCCTCGCTTCATTTGTATTTGAGCGCAAAGCGCTGTGGGTGAAGGCTGTAGAGAAAATTATCGATAGAAATTATGGATCGCCAAAAGATTTTATTTGTTAGTTACACTGCCGTACTAGGCGGCGGCGAGCTTTGTTTGATTGACTTTGCCCAAGCCTATCGCGATACGAGCCAAGTAGTCTTGCTCACCGATGGCGCTCTCAGGCAGCGTCTAGAAGAACTAGGTGTGCCAGTGCAAGTATTAGCATCTGCGCGATCGCTAGCTGATGTAAAGGTATCTAGTGGTTTAATGTTTTCCCTAAAATCAATTGGAGAACTATGGCGAATTGGCAAGCAGATTGCCAACATTAGCCAAGATTCTGACCTGATCCATGCCAATAATCAAAAGGGCTTTGTGGTGGCGGCGATCGCGCGTTTATTGGGTGGTGCGCCTGTAGTTTGGCACTTGCACGATATTTTGACTGCCAATATTTTTAGTGCGACTAATCGCCGCGTTGCGGTTACTTTAGCCAATTGGTTTGCTACGCGGGTAATTGTCAATTCGCAAGCGACAGGGGATGCTTTTCTAATTGCTGGCGGCAAAAGGCAATTATTACGCACCGTTTACAACGGCTTTGACAGTCAAAAGTTTGATCAAATTAGTGACGATCAAATGCATCTGCGCGATGAGTTAGGGATTCCCCGCGATCGCCCTGTGGTGGGAATGTTTAGTCGTCTCTCCTATTGGAAAGGGCAGCATATTTTACTAGAGGCGGCGAGTTTGTTAACCGATGTCCATGTGTTGCTGGTGGGTGACGCATTATTTGGTGAGTCAGAATATACGGAGCAGTTAAAAAAAATCGCCGCGCCGCCAAGTCTCAATGGTCGGGTGCATTGGCTGGGATTTAGGCAAGATATTCCCGCTTTAATGAAAGCTTGCGATGCGATCGCCCACTGCTCGACTGCACCCGAACCCTTTGGCAGAGTAATTGTCGAAGCGCAGTTAGCCAAGCGCCCTGCGATCGCCACTGTTGGCGGCGGCACTGGTGAAATTATCGAAAATGGGGTTACAGGTTTTCTAATTCCCCCAAATGATCCGCAATTACTGGCGGCAGCAATTCAAAAAATATTTAGCGATCGCATTGCCACAGCGCAAATGGTTGACCGAGCTTATCTGCAAGCCCAAACTAAGTTTTCGATTCCTTCAGTTTGTCTAGCCTTTGACATGGCGATCGCGGGTATTAACTAGCACAATGGCGGCGCAATGCGCCGCCATTACAGTCTATTGAGGCTTTGAGTAGTACAGAAAAATTTTTGAAAGCGGCGCTCCGCGCCGCTTTCAAAAATTTTTCTGGGTTCTAATTAAGCGCAAAGCGCTGTACGAGTTTAATCACTTGGCTCGATACCCAGAGCTTTTAGTTGAGCTGCAAGGCGATCGGCGCGAAGCTTTTCTTGCTCAGCACGAAGCTTTTCTTGCTCAGCACGCATATTTTCCTGATCGGCGCGTTGCTTTTCTAGGGATAATTGCAACTCCGATTGTTTGAGTCGGCGGGCTAGCTGAACAGGCGACAAAAAACGCTGACCATCAGGACGGGATAGCATCAGTTCTTCGCCTGCAACCCATTCAAAGCGAATACCCAATAAAGGGCTGACCCAATTGATCATCGACAAAATGCTCACAAGGCGATCGCCTTGTCTTTGCCAGCCTTCAAGAATGAGATCATCGGGATCGTAAACGTAATACTCTTGGATGCCGTACCTCTCGTAAAACTCAAACTTTTCTTCGAGAGAATCCAGCCCGCGCCGATCCTTATTGCTAGGGGATAGAATCTCAAAGGCAATCTGAGGAGCAATATTAGCCTCCATCCATTGCTTGTAAGAGCCTCTTCTTCCCTTAGGTCTGCCAAATACGACCATGACATCAGGAGCGGTACGTTTTTGGGTATGGCGAACAGGATACCAAGACAGATCGCCCGCTACAAATACGTTGGGATCATCGGCGTACATAATTTCAAGGTTTTCCTTGATCATCACGATCCAGCGATATTGCTCAGTATTGTCAGACATGGGATTGCCGTCACTGTCGGGATAGTCAATTTCAGGAATTGTGTCCGAGGTGGTCAAAGGTTGCGGAGTCATAGGCTTAACTTCTCAAAAACCTGCATATATCTAAATATAGCTATAGCCACTTGAATTAGCACAAACTAAAGTCCAAGAAGCGCCGCCACTCGCTTCTTGGGCTTTCAAGACTGGCTATGTCAAATTCTCTATCCAGCTTTGCAAAGATGAAATCGCTGTTCCGTAGGTCAAGTCATACTTGAGGGGCGTAATTGTGATGTAGTTATTTTTGATGGCTTGCACATCTGTATCGGCTTCAGCTTCCGACTCGATCACGATTCCCGATAGCCAGTAATAAGTCTTGCCACGCGGATCAACGCGCTTTTCAAACTGGTCACGATAGCGGCGAATCCCTAGACGAGTAACCACGGTTCCACAAATATCTTCCTCCGCGATCGCAGGAATATTTACATTTAATAAAATTGGTTCCTCAAGGGGACTAACAGCTAATTTATTGACTATCTTTTTGGCAAAGTTTGCCGCCGCGCTAAAGTCTAAATGCATAAAACTTGTCAAACTAAATGCCACACTCGGCACTCCCTCTAGCACTCCTTCCATCGCTGCGGAAACTGTGCCAGAGTAAAGTACATCAGTCCCTAAGTTTGCGCCGCGATTGATGCCTGACAAAACCAAATCGGGGCGATCGCCTAACAAAGCATCAAGGGCTAATTTCACCGTATCCGAGGGAGTCCCCGAGCAAGCCCAAGCCTCAATATTGGCGGGATAGACTCCCGTAATCTGTTCCACCCGTAGGGGTTCTTGCAAAGTTAAAGCGTGTCCTGTCGCCGAACGTTCGCGATCGGGACAAACTACAGTGATCGTATGCTCCGTATCACTTAGCACCTCCGCTAAAGCCCTCACCCCTGGAGCATAAATGCCATCGTCATTACTAATTAAAATACGCATAAAAATATCTATAGCTGTCGCAGGTTACATTACAGCGCGTTGCTCTGACTTAAAACCCAGAGAGATTTTTGAGCGGCGCGATGCGCCGCTCAAAAATCTCTCTGTATCAAAGAAAAGGGCGGCGCGATGCGCCGCCCTTTTCTTTTTAGTCGAGGGTAATGACCCAAGAACCGATGTAAACAGGAACAGGTACATCTGCTCGTAAAACCCGACCATCGAACTGATAGAAACCGCTATAGTCAGGATTTCGCACATTTGACATCACCACTCTCAGCGCAGTTTTGGCAGGAATTGCCTCTTTCGGAATAATAGTCACGCGGCGAGTTTCTTTGTCCCAAGTTGCCGACTCAATTTCTAGGTCTTTTCCACCTCGGCATTGATCCGTAACCCTCAGCTTCATCTCACTTGTATCAAAGCTGCCATCGAAATGATCAGGGTAAGTAATGATTACTTCGGCAACCTTAAAAATCTGTGGTTTCACTTCTAAGTAGTAGCGATCGCTACGACCACTGCTGCCACTGTCAAGACAATAATCGAGGGCGCTATCTTTAACTCCACCAAATAAGATAAATCCTGCGTTGCTTTGCGCTCGGACGATGGAGGGAGAAACGACAGCACAAGCCACAGCTAGGCAGGACGCAATACTTAGTTTTTTGATCATTGGGATCTTCATAAATCTTTCGAGACTTTACTTATTATGCTACGCAGTCATCATTCTGACGAAGTTGGCTAGCAAATGTATCCCAGTCGTGGATGATTTTTCGGGATGAAATTGCACTGCCATCAAGTTGTCGCGGGCGATCGCCACAGTCACATTTTGGCTGCCGTGGGTTGTGGTTGCCGCCGACACAAGGGGATCAATGGGATCGGTGTAATAGGAATGCACAAAATACATCCAAGGGCGATCGCCTAAATTTTGCCAGAGAGGGCAATTAGCTTGCACTAGATCTAGTTGATTCCAACCCATGTGCGGGATCGTCAAATTTGGCTCATGGCTAAAGCGCTTTACTTGTCCCTTGATAATGCCTAAACCAGCCTCTTTTCCTTCCTCACTACTTTCAAATAAAATTTGCATTCCTAAGCAGATTCCTAAAAATGGCTTTCCAGAGGCGATCGCCTCATGAATTGGCTGTTCTAAATTTGTGGCGCGTAATTTTTGGATCGCAGGATCAAAAGATCCAACTCCTGGTAAAACTAGCGCATCAGCACTAGCTAGAACTTGAGGACTGTTGGTAACTATTGGGGTTGCACCCGCTATTTCTAGCCCTTTGCAAGCTGAATGCAAATTCCCCATATCGTAATCAATGATTGCCACAGTTGGCATGATGCCACCCCTAAATTTAGTGAGCTGATTTTACAGCGCTTTGCCCTTGATTCAAGCCATTGTATTCAAATAAATTAAGAAACATTAATGAATTATATAAGCCCATTCTTACTAAGCAAACATTAGTAGCAATTAGGGCTGTGCTGTCAACTTACGCAAGAAATAGCAGTGCGCGGCTATTTCTTGCGTGGGAAGGGAGTAACTAATGTAGGATTCTATATTGCATTTATTTTCTTGACTGGGTAGATTGTGCCAAAAACGTTACAGCTAATGTGGGCTTTATCGGGTCTATTGCTAACTATTGCTAGCACCTTTATTCAGCCATCCGTAGTTTTGCCATCTCTAACAAGCGGAGACAGTAAGATTGCGATCGAGCCTGTAAGTGTCACGTTGCAGATTGGCGCAGTGTTATTAACAGGTTGCCTTGGCGGACGCAATGCCGCTCTGCTATCACAAATTGCCTACATTGCTTTAGGATTAAGCGGTTTTGGCGTGTTTTATCAAGGCGGAGGGCTTAATTATTTGCGATCGCCTGCCTTTGGATATTTGATAGGGTTTGTCCCTGGGGCTTGGTTGTGTGGATTTCTCGCATTTTTAAAACCGCCGAGCTTGGAACGAATGGCAATAAGCTGTTTTGGCGGACTACTAGCCATTCACTTAGTGGGTATTACTTATCTGACGGCAGTTCAGATTCCCAATTTCAATAATTTTCAAGTTTTTTTCTGGCAATATTCAATCCAAGTTATTTCTGGACAGCTCTTAGTCGTCTGTGCCACGGCTGTGATCGCCACGATATCTCGTAAATTATTATTTTATTGATAATCCATTAGCGGTGTAGCGCTTTGCACCGCACCGCTAATGGATTATCCGCTAACCGCTAAAAGCCAAATAAGCTGATTGTCTCGCGAAGCGGGAGAATCAGCTTATTTGGCTTTCAAAAAAGGGCAAAGCACTGTATCCTAGATAAGCCCTTAAAAAACACACGCTTGAGGTTTCGGGTGTCTAAAGTTACTTGTAACTACTAGATTCCATCTCAGGCGCAAGGATAAACCCGAACACAGGAGAAAATCAAAATGGGAGTCGTAACCCTAGCCCAGTTGCTAGAGTCAGGAGTTCACTTCGGACACCAAACCCGTCGTTGGAACCCCAAGATGGAGCCTTACATCTTCACAGAGCGTAATGGCGTTCACATCATTGACCTTGTGCAAACTGCACAGTACCTCGAAGAAGCCTACGCTTATTTGCGTCAAGCTTCTGAACAAGGCAAAAAAGTACTATTTGTCGGCACAAAGCGCCAAGCAGCTGGCTTGATCGCTCAAGAAGCTGCACGTTGCGGTAGCTACTACATCAACCAACGCTGGTTGGGTGGAATGCTCACCAACTGGACAACGATCAAAACCCGTGTCGATCGCCTCAAGGATCTTGAACGCCGTGATGAAAGTGGCGCACTCGATCGCTTACCTAAGAAGGAAGCATCAACTCTCCGCCGCGAAATGGAAAAACTCCGCAAGTACCTTGGTGGCATCAAGCTGATGCGTAAGCCACCCGACATCGTGGTTGTAGTTGACCACAAGCGCGAATACAACGCGGTGCAAGAATGCCAAAAGCTGCGTATTCCCATCGTGTCTTTGCTAGATACCAACTGCGATCCTGATAGCGTTGACATCGGTATTCCAGCTAACGATGACGCGATTCGTTCGATCAAGTTGATAGTCGGCAAACTTGCCGATGCCATCTACGAAGGTCGTCATGGCGATATCGAAGACATCGAGTATGAAATCTCCCCTGAAGATGTTGAAGCAATGACTGAAGTTGAAGAAATCGTCACTGGTGACGAAGAAATTGCTGCTTAATATAGCGCTTTGCGCGTAATTTAAAAAGCTTAAAAGCGATGCGCTGCGTCACTTTTAAGCTTTTTTACATTTGGGAAGCGGCGCTTCCCAAAATCTCTATTTAATTATTTTCGAGAAAGTTTTGTGGCTAAGAAAATAACGATCGCACCTGCCACAAAGCCACTGACATGGGCAAGATAAGCAACCCCTGGTAAATTAGGATTAGCGATCGCCGCATAGACAGTTTGACCAGCAATCCATAAACCTAAAAAGACTGCCGCAGGAATAGGAATAGCCGTAAAGAAGATTCCTAAAAATACTAAGCTCAAGATTCTGGCGCGGGGAAATCTAATTAAATATGCGCCCATAATCCCTGATATTGCTCCGCTTGCACCCACTAGCTTAACTGCTGAAGTAGGAACTGAAATTACATGAACGGCTGCTGCGATCGCCCCACAAAATACATAAAAAAGCAAAAACTTCCAATGCCCCAGTTTATCTTCAATATTATTTCCAAATAGATAAAGGAACCACATATTCCCAACTAAATGGAAGAGATTAGCATGGAGAAATTGCGAAGAGATGAGGGTGAAAGCAAGCTTGGGAGGATTGGCAATCAAATCCTGTGGAACTACTGCCCATGTATTTAGCCATTGAAAAAGTTGGAAATTTGACAAGCTAACCTGATAGCCAAATATCAAAACATTAATCAAGATCAGGGCATAGACAATGAATGAAGTATCTTGGGTTGGATTATCATCATGTAAAGGAAACATTGCGAATCAGGGGCGATATTTCTATTAATATACTCCCTTCCTAGCTAAGAAATGGCTACACGCGGCGAAGCGGCGCATAGCCATTTCTTAGCTAGGAAGAGAATAGCCAAAGACCTAAGTGACGGCGAGAAGCACCGCCATTTAGTTTTAGGACTTAGAAGTCGGTTAACCATACTCAAACCGTAAACAGCAGAATTTGGGAAGAGTGTTACGATCGCTCTTAGATAAATACAGGGACGGAAAATCATGAAATATTATACATTTGGCAATAATCTTCCCAATGGCGATCGTTGGTCAGGTGTGCGATTTTGGTTAACAACTTTGCTCGTTTTTTGGACTTTTAGCGCGATCGGTTTGGGCTGGTTAGTTAATTCTTTCTTCATTCTGATTGGGTTGATTGCCCTCGTTCCTGTAATCGCTTTTTTGGGGTTGCAATGGTGGGTCAAGCGCAGTATTGTTTCTGCGGAATGTCCGATGTGTAGTAGTGCGTTTACCGCTTCAAGGTCGAGCCAATTTCAATGTCCCAATTGCGGCGAGCCACTACAAGAGCAAAATAGTAAATTTGTGCGGCTCACGTCTCCTGGCACGATAGATATTGATGTGCAAATTGTCGATTAAATATACAGAGCGGTGCGATGTGTTATGACAAAAAGCGAGTGGCGGCGCATCGCGCCGTCACTCGCTTTTTGCTTTTCAGAGAATTGCTCATACAATTGAGTAAGATATTGAAAGTTCTTTTTAGAATAAGGAAATTACTATGCCCTTGATTGCAACCGATAAAATCGTTAAAGACCTTGAACAAGCAGGCGCTCTAGCTATGCTTGTCCCCCCTGAAGGTGGCTACGAAGGTCGCTACCAGCTACGTCTCAAAAATGCTGGCTATGACATTTTGTTTATCTCAGCGCGGGGACTAGGCGATGTGAGCAGTTACTTGACCGATGTGCATGGCGTGCGTCCATCCCATCTCGGCAAGACTGAGATTCGTACTTACTTTATTCCACCTGCGATTCAAATGCGTTTGAACGCTTTACCTGCCAAAGCTAAAGGATTAGTGGTTTGGCTAATTGAAGGTAAATATCTGTCCAAACAGGAATTAGAAACTTTATCTCTAATTCCTGATCGCGATCCACGTGTAAAAATTGTGATTGAAGTCGGTAGCGATCGCCAAGTAACATGGCAACCACTCAAGCAATCTGTCGCCGCATAGCCATAAAAAAGGAACGCTCTGCGTTTCTTTTTTATGGCTATGGCTTAGTTTCGGGCAACTGCACAAACACGCGATCGCCAGACCTTACCCCTTCTAAAATTTGGGTCTGGTCATCAACCGTTGTGCCAATAGTGACAGGCTGAAACTTAGATTTTCCATTCTCATCGGCAATTAGCAGCCCAATTTGCCCTGCTTGGGTAACAATTGCCACAGTGGGAACCACCAGTGCATTCTCAATCCTTCGCCCAATGAAGCGCAAATCGGTATTCATCCCTGACTGCAACTTATCCTTGCCCGTCTCTAAGAAAATCCGCACCTGAAAAGAAGTTACATTCTGCTCAATAATTGCTTCAGGAGCGATTAACCGAACTTTACCTTTAAAAACTTCCGAGGGAAAGGCATCAGCGACAATTTCCACTTCTTGTCCGATCTTGATCTGAGAGATATCTATTTCAGGAACTTTGGCGATAATTTCTAAACCATTGGCGATCGCCACAATCGAAGTAGAAGTAGAAGAATTAGTTAACGAAGCCGTTGTAGTCGGTGTGACAAAAGCGCCGACATTGGCGTATTTCTGGGTGATAATTCCCGCAAAGGGAACACGAATGACGGTATCTTCAATTTGCACTTCAACGGCTCGAATCGCTGCCACCGCTTGAGCAAGTTGGGCTTCAGCTTGAGCAATATCCTCAAACCGACTACCGTTGCTCAATTCTTCAAATTGTCTAGTGGCTTCGGTAAGATTTGCCTGAGCTGTAAAAACATCAGCATCGGCACTGCGATCATCAGTGAGCAATTCATCAAGGCGATCACGAGAAATTGCCCCTTCAGTTTGTAAGTCTCGAAAGCGGGAAGTCTTACTATTGGCAAGTGCTAAGCGTGATTTAGCTGCTTCTAAACGCCCCCTTGCCGCCTCAACTCGCGCCTGTGCCGAGGCAATATCTCCAACGCGATTACCATTGCGTAGTTTCACTAGATTGGCTTCGCTTGCCGCCGCACTCGCCTGAGCTTGAAACAACTGCGGGATGAGGTTAGTATTATCCATTCTTGCCACAACCTGTCCGCGAGTCACGCGATCGCCCTGTTCCACCAGTAGTTCCGCTAGTTTTCCTGCTTGCTTGGGGCTGAGGTTAACAGTTTGGATCGGCACAACCGAGCCACTAGCCTTAATTTTGACTGACAGAGATTTCGACTCAACGAGTTCTGTATTCGTTTTCGATTTTGCCCCTTGGTTGAGTCCCGTCAGGATGCGAAAGGCAACAAACCCACCACCCAACAAAACAATCACCAATAAAGCGATCGCCATTGGTCTCTTAAAAAGATCTTTAGATTTATTATTTTCTTGTTTGGGTGAGATCGCGGTTTTCATCGAAATATGAGCTAGTTAGCAAGATTGAACTGAATCAGCAAATTGAGTTAAAAAGTTTCATAGCGCTTTGCGCTATGAAACTTTTTACTAATTTATGTCAATAGGCGCAATCACGCATCATCCCCCAGCAACATTACAGCGCAAAGCGATGACTTCAAACCCAAAAAGAATTTTAAAAGCGGCGCAGAACGACGCCTAACTAGTCAAAGCCAAGGATATTTTTGAGTCGGCAATTTTGATTAGCGTGATTGCCGACTCAAAAATCGGCTTCGTACTTATCAAAAAACGGTATATTAGCAAATGTACGACTATCGCCAGTTACAGCCTATTAAGACTTTGAGTAGTACAGAGAAACTTTTGAAAGCGCGGCGGAGCCGCGCTTTCAAAAGTTTCTCTGGGTTCTAAGTAAGCGCAAAGCACTGTAAAGTGGAGACAGTTCAATTGGTTTAAAGAGACGCAAAAATTGGTAAACCTACGTCCGCAGAGCTTTTCAACTGTCTAGATATATGACTATGTAACGACAATCATTTGCTTTACTAGCTCAGAAAACGCTACGCATTCATATTTATACTTGGGGATTAGTAATCTTGTGAGCCAGCCAGTCACAATTAGCGAAGAAAGACCGCATATCGTACTTCACGGTGATGAAGGCGCGATCCCAGTTCCTTTGATAAATGCCTATTCTTGGACATTAGGGCGTGGCTCAGAAAATGATATTCCCTTGTCTGACAAGTGCGCGTCACGCAATCATGCCATGCTTCAGATTGTCAATGATAACAATTACTTTTTAATTGACCTCGGTAGTCGCAATGGCTCATTTGTCAATGGTCGCCGCGTTACCGTCCCTGTGAGTCTCAAGAGTGGCGATCGCATTACCATCGGCGAGACAAATCTAGAATTTCACTGTCCAGAAAGTACGACAGTTCCCGATACTGGCGCTTTTCAAAATGAAGAAAATACCGATGTGATCGCCACAGCGATGTTACATCGCAGGCAATTAATTACGGTATTAGTTGTAGATATTCGGGATTTCACGAAAATGACACAGCAAATGGATGAGCATATCCTGTCAGAAACAATCGGCACATGGTTTCGCCGCGCTGGACAGATCATTGATCGCTACGGGAGTTGGGTCGATAAATATATTGGCGATGCGGTGATGACCGTCTGGATTCATGAAACTGAGAAAAGCTCAGACACCGTAGCCACTCAAGATATGCTCAAGGTCTATCGCGCCCTCTGCGAACTATTTGAAATGAGCGATGAGCTAAATCAGCAGTTTGATTTACCATTTCCGTTGCGCGTTGGCGCAGGTATCAACACAGGTTATGCGATGGTGGGACAGATGGGAACTAGCGATCACCCCGACTACACAGCCCTTGGCGATACCGTTAATGCTGCCTTTCGATTGGAGTCTTCGACCAAGCAGTTGGGTATGGATGTGGCGATCGGCTCGGCAACTTACAGTCATACGCCATATGCGGCGGTGTTGCTGCCATTCAAGCAGTATTCGGTTGATCTCAAAGGTTACAGCGCACCAACTATCACCTATGCAGGCACTTTCAAAGATCTAGGAACTTATATTAAGAAATTAGGCTAATTGCTAAAGTCTCGCCGTAGGCGAGACTTATAGCGCTTTGACGAAGCCTCAATAGGCGGCGATGAAACCTAAAAATCGGTTTCACAATCGAAACTGCTGATACGGATGAAGGCTACGCTTCAGTTACACTAAAGTAAGTCATTTATTGTAGAAATAAGCCCGTATGCGCTTAAGCGAAATTACACATCCCAATCAATTACATGGGTTAACCATCTCTCAGCTAGAAGCGATCGCCCGCGAAATTCGTCAAAAGCACTTAGAAACAATCTCCGCCACTGGTGGACATCTCGGACCAGGGCTAGGCGTTGTCGAGTTAACCCTTGGTCTATACCAAACCCTAGATCTAGATCGTGACAAAGTAGTTTGGGATGTAGGACACCAAGCCTATCCCCACAAGCTGCTCACAGGTCGTTACAATCGCTTCCATACCCTGCGCCAAAAAGACGGCATTGCAGGATATCTCAATCGCCGTGAGAGCGAATTTGATCACTTTGGCGCAGGACACGCTTCGACCAGTATCTCGGCGGCATTGGGAATGGCGATCGCCCGCGACTTGCAAGGCGAGAACTTTAAAACTGTGGCGATCATCGGTGATGGAGCGCTCACAGGCGGCATGGCTCTCGAAGCGATCAATCACGCAGGGCATCTTCCCAAAACCAATTTGCTAGTGGTGTTGAATGATAACGAGATGTCGATCTCGGCTAACGTTGGTGCGATCCCCCGCTATCTCAACAAAATGCGTCTCAGTCCACCAATGAAGTTCCTCACCAATAACATCGAAGAACAGATTCGGAACATTCCTTTTGTGGGCGAACAAATCAGCCCTGAAATTGAACGCATCAAAGATAATGTCAAGATTTTGACCATGGTGCAAAATAAACTGGGGGCAGTATTTGAAGAACTGGGATTTACTTACATTGGACCCGTCGATGGTCATAACCTGCGGGAATTGATCGACACTTTCAAAATGGCACATACCCTCAAAGGTCCTGTGATGGTTCATGTGGCAACCACCAAAGGCAAGGGCTACAGCTATGCTGAAGCCGATCGCGTTGGATATCATGCCCAAAATTCCTTTGATCTATCCACAGGTAAAGCCAAAGCTTCCACTTCCACTAAACCAAAGCCACCCAGCTATTCCAAGGTCTTTGCCGATACTTTAATCAAGCTTGCCGAGCATGATAAGCGCATTGTCGCAATTACAGCAGCGATGTCTACAGGCACTGGTCTAGACAAGTTTCAAGCAGCCCTGCCAAATCAATTTGTAGATGTGGGCATTGCCGAACAACACGCGATTACGCTTGCCGCAGGTATGGCTTGTGCAGGAATGCGCCCTGTGGCTGCAATCTACTCCACTTTCTTGCAACGTGGTTTTGACCAGATTATCCATGATGTCTGTATCCAAAACTTGCCTGTTTTCCTGTGCTTAGATCGAGCAGGAATTGTTGGTGCAGATGGTCCCACCCATCAAGGGATGTATGACATTGCCTACCTGCGCTGCATTCCCAATATTGTGCTAATGGCTCCTAAAGATGAAGCAGAAATGCAGAGCATGATTGTCACAGGGGTGACTCACAATGGCGCGATCGCGATGCGTTATCCCCGTGGTAATGGCATTGGTGTACCGATGCAGGAAGAAGATTGGGAAGCGCTGCCCATTGGTAAAGCGGAAGTACTGAGGGAAGGTGAGGACTTACTGTTGCTAGCCTATGGCTCGATGGTCTATCCATCTCTGCAAGTTGCCGAACTTCTCAATGAGCATGGTATCAGCGCCACCGTGGTTAATGCCCGATTTGCGAAGCCCTTAGATACGGAATTGATTGTTCCCCTTGCTCAGAAGATTGGCAAAGTCGTCACCCTTGAAGAAGGTTGCTTGATGGGTGGCTTTGGCAGTGCAGTTTTGGAAGCTCTGAGCGATGAAAATGTGATGGTTCCTGTCTATCGGATTGGAGTGCCTGATATTTTGGTTGAACACGCTTCTCCAGAGCAGTCTTTCACTGCCCTTAATCTATCCAGTGGTCAAATCTGCGATCGCATTCTCAATCAATTTGTTTTTAAAATAGAAGCTAAAGTGTAACGGTTTTTATTTTCCGTTTCAAAAAATGAGTGGGGCGCGAAGCGCCCCACTCATTTTTTGTTTCAAGCCTCAATGGGCGGTAACAGTCTATAATCGTTAAAAGTGAGGCATAGATACTAATAGAGCAAATTGCAGCGCTATTAACCTTTACTTCTTAGATCCTTAAATCCTACCTTTGCCCAATGGACTTCGAGCCAGCCTATAGCCGCTATTCCCTAGCTACGGTCAATCAGCGCCTCGGAGCGCTCATAATTGACTTGTTAAGTTGTTGGTTCATTTCCGAATTAACTCTGTCTCTGCTATCGGTTACGACATCTAGCCCCTTACGGCTATTTACATTTGTGGTGACATGGTTTGTCTTTCGGGTGTTCATTGCGGCTCGCAGTCAGGGGCAGAGCTTTGGCAAATGGTTGATGAGTATTCGGGTGGTGGATGCTGATTTTGGTAAAACTGCGGACTTTGGCGCGTTTATCAAGCGAGAAATTTTTGTTTTTACCTGTTCCATATTTCTAATTGAGACATTCACAACCACTTTTATCGTCTTTGCTTGGATTCCCTTTGCGGCGGATGTTGCCTTTGCGGTTGTAGACAATGAAAAGCGGCAGGCTCTGCACGATCGCCTTAGTGGCACAATCTCGATCCAGAGCCGCAAAGGGTTTGCGGTTGACCAGAAACTAGGCAAGCTCTTTAATCAGGCAGGACAACAGGCGACCAAGCTTTACCAAAGCCGCCAAGAACAGGGTTTTGATCGCGATCGCCAGTACAACGATGCGCCGCGCGATCGCCCTAAGCGCCGACCCCGCACTAAGTCACGCCCTCCCCAAGATTTTGCCCGCGACTATGAACCGAAGTTTGATCGCGATTTCTTTGCCGATGATGATGCTTATGATGCGCCTAGTAAACCTCGGAAAAGTACTTTTAAAGACGATATGGACGAGTTTGATGATTGGAATCAGAGCCAAGCCTATGGTGGTGATAATTTCTCTGACCCAGAAATGCCAGATCCTCAACAAAATAAGCGATCAGCACGCCGCCCTCGCCGTAGGTAGTACCAAATAAAGAAACGGCGTAGCCATTTCTTTATTTAAAGACCCGAACCAAGAATAATTTTGCAAGCGTTGCTTCGCAACGCTTGCAAAATTATTCTCATGCATTCATGCTTAAAGCCACTGCTTCAGCGACCTTAATACCATCAATACCCGCCGACAAGATGCCCCCCGCATATCCTGCCCCTTCGCCTGTCGGAAATAATCCTTTGATATTGAGACTTTGATAATTTTGATCGCGCTTAATTCTGATGGGTGACGAAGTACGGGTTTCTACGCCTGTGAGCATGGCATCGTCCATTGCAAAGCCATGAATCTGTTTATTAAAGGCGGGAATCGCCTCACGGATCGCCGCGATCGCATAGTCAGGTAAGCTCTCGCTAAGATTGCAAAGATGCACATTGGGCGCGTAGGATGGCGTAACTTTGCCAAGATTACTAGAAGGGCGATCGGCTAAAAAATCGCCAACTAATTGGGCAGGGGCGGCATAGGTGCTGCCGCCAAGCTCAAAGGCGCGGGATTCCAGACGGCGCTGAAGATCGATACCTGCGAGGGGATGTCCTGCATAGTCATCGGGAGTAATGCCCACCACGATCCCACTATTGGCGTTGCGCTCGTTGCGCGAATATTGGCTCATGCCATTGGTGACAACACGCCCCACCTCTGATGTCGCCGCCACGACTAGCCCCCCAGGACACATACAAAAGCTATAGACCGATCGCCCATTTTGACAATGATGGACAAGTTTATAATCGGCGGCTCCCAATAGTTTATTACCTGCGTATTCCCCGAACCGCGCTTGATCAATTAAAAGTTGAGGATGTTCAATCCGAAAGCCGATCGAAAAAGGTTTGGCTTCGATATATACGCCGCGATCATAGAGCATTTGGAAGGTGTCGCGGGCGCTATGTCCAACCGCTAGCACAATATGATCGGTGGCAATATACTCGCCACTGGCTAGGGTCAAACCTCTCACCTGTGCATCGGCAATATCAATGTCTTCGACGCGACTCTGAAATCGAATTTCACCGCCGAGGGCTAGGATTTTGGCACGAATATTTTGGACAATGCCCACCAGTTTGAATGTACCGATATGGGGTTTGTTGATATAAAAAATTTCAGGGGAAGCACCAGCATTGACAAACTCAGTCAGAACTTTGCGCCCATAATGCTGTGGGTCTTTGACTTGACTATATAGTTTTCCATCGGAAAATGTACCTGCGCCGCCTTCGCCAAACTGAGCGTTAGATTCTGGATTAAATTCGGCTCTTTTTTTCCAAAAGTTAAACGTATCAGCGGTGCGATCGCGGACTGCCTTCCCTCTCTCTAGAATAATTGGGCAAAATCCCATCTGCGCCAACATCAATCCCGCAAACATTCCCGATGGTCCCATCCCAATCACCACAGGACGACTGGTCATATTTTGAGGCGCTTTGGCAACCATGTGATAGCCCATATCTGGTGTGGGCATCACATGGGGATCTTTTTGAAAGCGATCGCCAATCTTCTGTTCGTTAACTAATTCAACGTCAACGATGTAAACCAAATAAATGTTTGTTTTTTTACGCGCATCATAACTACGCTTAAAAATTACATGACTGACCAATTCCTCTGGGGATATCTGTAACTTTTTAAGAATTGCGTTTGTGAGCGCATCCTCTGGATGATCAAGGGGAAGCTTTATTTCAGTAATTCGCAACATAAGGGTTCTGTAATCTGATAGAGAACCTGGTTTTTGGTGGCGCGGCGAAGCCGCACCACCAAAAATCGATTCCTTATTTTATGGCAAGTTCATATTATTAGCGTGGCGGCGCTTCGCGCCGCTATGCTAATGGTAACAAGCTTCCTACGGCAATTGCCGATCAAGCGAACCAAGAAATATTTTGAGAGTGTTGCAAAGCAACACTCTCAAAATATTTCTTGGTTCGGGTTTAAGCGCAAAGTTTTCTAAGCATCAAAAATAGATCTAGCTAAACTTTTGACTACCCACACATCAATGTCATCGGTTTTTACAGCTTCAGCTATTTTTTGAGCGCGATCAAAGTCGGCGGCGATCGCAAATATGGTGGAGCCTGAGCCTGACATCATTGCGCCCAGACATTCTTGATTCAGCAAATCATTTTTGAGTGAGACAAGCTGAGGATAAGCAGGCAATACTGCTCGTTCTAAATCGTTATATAGCAAACGTCCAACTTTTACAGGTGTTGACTCATCATTTAGAGCGATCGCCGCCACCATTTGGCTGGACAAATTTTGATTTCTAGCTTGACTGGTAACCAGTAATCCCTGAGATCTAAAAGTTTGATAAGCCCAAGGCGTAGATATGGCAATCTGACGATGCTTACAAATTACTAACACCAAGTCAGTGAGATCGGGCAGAGGCGACAATATTTCACCTCGCCCTGTCGCTAGGGCTGTGCCGCCAATCACACAAAAAGGGATATCGGAACCCAACTGCGCCGCTAGTTCGCACAGTTGCGATTGGGTTAGCCCCAGATCCCATAGCCGATCAATGCCGACTAGCACCGCTGCCGCATTGGCTGAGCCGCCCGCTAAACCTGCCCCCATCGGAATTTGCTTGTCGATCAATATTTCCATGCCCCCAATGTCAGGGAAAGAGCTTTGCAGTAAAGCCGCCGCCTTGTATGCAAGATTAGTTCGATCGCAGGGGACTTCGGGGTTAGTGCAAGCGACTTGGATTTCGTCAGTACCAATTTTGCGAATGTCCACGCGATCGCACAGGTCAATACTTTGCAAAATCATCACTAAGTCGTGATATCCATCCGCACGATTACCCGTTATCTCTAGGTACAGATTAATCTTTGCCGCCGCTTTAAGGGAAATACGCGAAGTCATTGGGAAAAAGTACGCTTATAAATAATTTGCAAATTTTTCTGATCACTATCAGAACCAATACGGCGCAGCGATCGCATTTGATTTTCGAGCATCAGTTTGGCATCGGCTCGAGTAACGGGTTCAAATTGCACCCCCTCGGGGGTAGTGGTAATTAAGAAAAATAGCCTTTGGGCGTAGAGAGTCGTAAATAAACTACGAAATTCATCGATCCTACAGAGGCGAGATAGCAAGCCAAAAGTAGGATGATTTAGGTAATGTTCGGGCATTTGTAAAGCTAAGAGATGTAATTGAGTAAGGCTCAATAGGTGTTTCGGGGAGGTGAGTCAAAAGAAGAAATTGGTAATATTGTATGGAAATCTATAAGCGATGATCGCTATGCTGAGCATAAACTTAACACATTTAATCGATGACGCAAAATGCTACGAAACAGTGCGTCAAATGAGATGGATAACAGGAGTTTGCTGTCCAAAATGTAAAGGCTCAGAGGTAATAAAGCGAGGGAAAGATGAAACACAATCCGCTCGCCAGCGATACCAGTGTAAAACTTGCA
>MNZA01000174.1:5134-12551 GCA_001873375.1 Oscillatoriales cyanobacterium CG2_30_44_21 | reverse complement strand
CCAAAATTGGTTTTTTAATTGAGCATGGTAGTACATTCGAGAATTAGTTTTTGATTGGTGAGGGAATGGGGCTGAATCTCTAAGGCTTGGCGAAAAGCAGCGATCGCTTCATGATAATTACCGATCGCGGCATAGCACAATCCCAAACCATGCACGGCTCCAAAATGATAAGGATTGAGGGCGATCGCCTTTTGACAATCTTTGATCGAGCGCTTGTAATCGCCTTGCATATAAAACAAAACAGCGCGGCGGTTCCATGCCTCCACAAAATCAGGTTGCGCTTGAATTAATTGCGTCAGCATCAGTTCAGCCTGTCGCACATTGCCACTGTCCGCCATCATTTGACTCTGACGTAAAACTTGTAAACCCTGCGTCCCCTTTTGCGTAAACCACATTTCCCAAAGCCCTTGAGTAGCGCGATCGCGAATATCGGCATCTTCGCTTTTAAGTTCTTGTAATAGTACTTCGATGGGTTGGCTCATTGCTTTTAACAAATAAGTGTCGATGTTGTGCTGACAGCGCTTGGCGCTAATGATAAATGCCGTAAAGTTGCACGGAGCAAAATTTTACGACTTTAGTTTATTTATTTTGATAGATGCCCATGATTTCGTGCAAGAAACTGAGGCATTGGTTGCCAGTCATTGAATAGGGGGAAAACGTGGTTGAATAGGAATATTTTAGGAGTGTATTGCGGATTTCAGGGTGATTATCAATTTGTACCGCCTTCATTGACCATAGCCCAAACTCTCGATGGTCGATTTCGGTAAATTCAATCAATTCAGGATTAACGTGGCGCTTATCGCCAAGGATGCGGTTGTAAGTCTGGCAAACTGTTCGCCGACTCCCTTCTAAAACTTGTAAAAACATAGAATCCCCGAAACTGAGCATTCCTGTGATGCCCACGGGCATATTATTTTTTTCCGACTTTTGCATGATGTCAATTAAATCCAAGTAGCCGATCCCCGAAACGGCTTGACTGACGTAAATTAAGCGATATAAAGCCATGATTTATAAATATTTAAAGATGAGGGCGTTTTTATATTTTGAAAGTTGTCGTCATACCTTATGAGTGAGTGGTGACAATTCGCGCTGCCACTCACTTCTGGATTTGTGTCCTACGCAAAATTTGCTTTGCTGTAGTACTAGGCAACTTATTTATCGAATTATAACCAGCATCCACTAGCTTGGACAGAACTTGTATTAACTTGTAAACCACATGGCAAATTATGAGGGCGGACTAAAACCCAGAGAGATTTTGGGAAGCGGCGCTCCGCGCCGCTTCCCAAAATCTCTCTGTACTAAGCAAAACCTTAATAGGCTGTAATACCTAATAAAAAATGCCATGCCTAAACCCAATGATTCTGAACTGTATGCGCGTTTAAGAAAAGAAGCCAAAAGCCCCTATCGTGGCTTACGAATATTTATCTATCTAGCCTTGGGCGGTTCGGGATTTATTGGCGCAGTGGTGTTTTTTGCGAAATTAATTGCGGGTAATGGCGACCTTGGATCTAACTTCGCCAACTTCGCTTTACAGTTGGGCGCGATCGCCCTAATGGTATGGCTATATCGCCTAGATCGCGGCTCTGCCAAGAAGTGATTTGGTAAGTGGCTCATCATAAAACCAGAAGCTGTGCCGCCCGCGCAGCTTCTGGTTTTAAGTTTTAATTATGCCTAGCTACTTACTAAGCCAGATCAAATAGCAAAATTTCGGCTCCATCTTGAGCAGTTATTTTCAAATCACCAAGGCGATCGCTTGCGATCGCATCTCCAGTATCAAGTAAGCGATCGTCTGCAAGGACACTTCCTTTTGCCACCTGTAGCCAAATATGACGATCATGAGCAACTGAATGGATTACTTCTGCGCCGCTTTCCAGAATAGAAGCATAAATATATGCGTCTTGATAAATCGTCACCGAGCGATCGCGCCCATCGGGGGAAGCAATCAAACGCAATTGATTTAACTTCTCTTCTCTTCCAAAATTAACTTGCTCATAACTAGGTTTAACATCTACCTGATTGGGTAAAATCCATATCTGCAACAAGTGAGCCATTTCTGTCGGTGATGGATTGAACTCGCTATGGGTAACTCCTGTACCCGCACTCATGCGCTGCACATCACCCACCTGTATGACAGAGCCATTCCCCATACTATCTTTATGCTCTAAGGCTCCATCAAGCATATAGGTAATGATTTCCATATCACGATGGGGATGTGTACCGAAGCCTTTGCCACCTGCAATTTTGTCTTGATTAATTACCCGCAAAGAACGGAAGCTCATGTGTTGCGGATCGTAGTAACTTGCAAAAGAGAAGGTGTGATAGCTATCGAGCCATCCGTGATTGGCGTGACCTCTTTCTTCAGACTTGCGGATAGTAATCATAGTTCTGTTTCCTTAAAGTTTTATTTAGTAAGTAGCTCGGTAAAACCTAAAACCAGAGGTTGTTCCGCCCGCGTAGCGGGCGGAACAACCTCTGGTTTTTTAGTTTACTTGTGCCTAACTAATTAGAACAAGCTTCTTATCAACTATTTTCGGTTCACGTACAGCGCTTTGCGCTGCCTTTTCTATCTATTTACCGCCTTTTTTGAGGGATAAAATTGCCTCGACTTCGGCTGTGTCTTGGCTAGGATAGGCAGCCGTCACTGCTAAGCCGCGGACTGAAGCAATCAAAGCTTTGACATCTGCGGGAGTCTTTTCCCTTTCCACAGGAGGCAAGAATGTTTGCACAATGCTCCATGTGCGATCAGCATCCAAATAGAAGTAACCGACATTGTTAGTAGGTAAAGTGCTGATTACGGCTTTGAAAGTGGCATCACCATCGATCGCAGCGGCAGGTTTTGGCACAAATAGCGCCACGACTGGCGAGGCGGTGATAAACAGAGTATCATTTTGGTTCCAACCGTGGGAGACGATCGCTCCAGGTGCGCCAGGAACAGACCATTCCGTAACTGCGACTCCTGACACATCTTTTTTGCTGACTTGTCCACCATTCTTCGAGACAAAATCATCTAGCTTTTTGAGAAGTGACTCGCCGCCAGCACGATTGCTAGTTTGGAACATCAGCAGAGGTGCAAGCCCCTGTGTCTGAGCCAAAATTCCTTCTGGCTTAGTGGAGATAGTGGCAAAGGCATATTCGCCATCCATCCATCCAAAAATATCTTTATCCAAGTCGAGGGCAAAGGGAGAAGACTTCACCTGCGTTCTGGCTTCATCAATACCTTTTTTGATTTCAGGGTTCTTCTCAGAGTTCTTGACAAACTGTTCCCACGCGTTTTTGATGTTAAAACCAGTAGTTACGGTAAATGCTTGAGATGGAATTTGACCAGTGATTTTATTGGGGGAATTTTTGAGTGCCGAAATCACCGCAGGGTCAAACTTGCCTAGCGCTTTAAACCGAATCCCTGCGTCATCAATGCCAAAGCCCATGTTGACGGACTTGATTTGTTTGATCTGTTCTAATGACTCGGGCGGAATGGTCTGAGTGTCAGGGCTGAGGGCGGCTAACTGTACAATTGATTCGCCAAAGTTGGGAATGTAAACTTGAGCGACTGGGTTTTGGATTTTGAGGTCATCAGCTTGAGATGCACCTGCAAGAGAAGCTTCGCCTTTAAAAGTATCGATCGCCTTTTGAGTAGTTTGTGCTTGTGGAGTAATGATCAAATAATCGCCCACCATGGAGGTGTAGCTGGAGGTCGCACCTTCACCGTACTGAGTGATTTTTACGCCTTTATATTCTGTTTGAGCTTCTTTACCACCCGCTTTGGTCTTGAGTTTTTCTGTCAAAAACTTTTCTGCCGCCGCTTTGTCCTTGACTTCCGCCACGATCAAAAGGTTGGGAACAGTCTCGGCTTTGGACTTGGTTTGCACAAATTGAAGGGAATTGTCGCGAGCAGGATTGACCATTGGCACATAGCGATTGGCGATCGCGATGGACTTGTGATTGCGGCTGGCGGCTTTGGCGGATGGCAAAATTGCGATCGAAACATTTTTACCAATCCAAGGCTTAACATCTTTGTCGTAGTCCAAGTCACCCGTTGATAGATTTTTGCGTCCTTCAGAGATCGCCTTGTCATAGAGTTTTTTGGTTTCGGGCGACAAAAACTGCTCGATCTTGGATAGCGCGCCATCGTCCGTTGATATCGACACAGCCATCAGCGACTGTTGTGGCACTACTGTCAATGTGCCTGCGGTGCTAGTGGCTGTAGGGATAATGCCGCCAGCCTTGTTAAAGAAAAGGTAAGCACCAACGCCACCCGCAATCACGACAGCCGCACCACCAATAATTGGCAGCAAATTTGGCTTAGTTTCAGTCATGTATCAAGACCTCCTGATCAAATAATTGCCAGATGTAAGTATAGGGCTTACCGCAATTGCCAATCAAATCAAACCCAATAATTTTAAAGGCTCTGCTTTGCAGAGCTTTTATAGCTACAGCCGCTTGTCTTATACCAATTCACAACAGTGTGACGACACTTTTGTGAATTGAAAACCAAATCCAGTAAGGGTTCTTAAATAAAGAAATGGCTACGCCATTTCTTTATTTGGTATTAACCCCAGAATTGTCTGGGGTTTTATGTCCGAGTAAACTTGGCGACAGCTATAAAAGCCTAGAAGTTTGTTTAAACCCCACAAAATTTTTAATCTTGAGGGCGCAGCTTTGCCGCACCCTCAAGATCTAGCCATGCGGGGATCAGTTTCCATGCTTGGTTTAAGGATTTATCTAATAATTTGTAATTTGGCTCAAACTTATTTACTAAATTCCAAAATTTATCAGAATGATTCATATGAACTGTATGACAAAGCTCATGGAGCAGTACATACTCAACTACGGCGGCTTCCAGAAATAGTAATTTGTAGTTCAAGCTAATATTGCGATCGCGGGAACAACTTCCCCATAGGGTCTTTTGGCTACGCACAGTCATGGCGCGGTAGGGGAGTTTGGTGCGATTACTGATTCTGCTCAAACATCCTAAAAAATGGCGATCAGCTTTTTGGATTAACCATTGTTTTAAGAAAAATTTACAGGCTTCGATGTCATTAATATCCGCTGTGACGGTCAGCTTTAATGGCGCTTTTGATTCTTGAATCTTAACTAATCGAGATTTTGTTGATACTTGTTGATACTCAATTTGCCATTCTTGATTGAGCGATCGCAAATTAAGGTGATCGGGTAGCTCATGGGGAGCCTGTGACTGCAAAAAAGCTTCTCGCTGAGCAAGTTTTAGTTGATTGCGGATGATCCAATCCCGCTTGTTTTGCACGATTTCAGGAATTTTTTTGTGATCATAATTATTCGGGATCACCACCTCCAGCCCATCCTCGACAGAAATAGATAGCCTCACACATTTAGCGCGATCGCTGACACGCACCGTATATTCTGGCAACTGCTCGTTTGTTAAATTTCCTGACTTCAGACTAATCTTAGATCTTGGCTGATGGTTAGTCATAGGTTTGATGGATTTTTGGCGGAGCCGTAAGATTTAGTCTTGAATCAAAATTGTGCCTGGAAAGCTGGCGTTGAGGCGATCGCGCTCACGGCGAGCATTGCCCCGATCTGTATAGGTTCGAGCTTGGATATAGGATTTACCCTTAAATTCAGTTACAAAGGCATCGGGAGAAATCTGTCGCACTTGTCTGATGCGGTTGGCGCTTGAGTTGGGAACTAAAACCCGATAGGAGGTTCCCGAACTCACAGGTGGACGTGGTGATACGGGGACAGCGGTCGGTGGCGCATTACTAGACATGGCAATCAGAGAAGCACTCAGTACTTGGGCGGCAACCCCTTGACCGCGTAACCTTGAGGCGATCGCATTGGCACTGGACACACTCGATAGGGGAGCCGTCAGGATCACAGAACGGTTATTAAAAGTTGCTAAGCTAGCACTGCGACCTGTGATGGCTTGCACTCTTTGCAGTGCCAAGTTAGGCTCACTGCCAAGCTCTACCAAAACTAGAGCCGCTTGAAAGTTGGACGGAATGTCATTAGTTTTTTGAGAAAAGGAATGGATAACTGCGTCAAGCTTGAGTTCTCGTAGTTGATTAGCGCGAAATGTAGAAGTTTGAATATTGTCAAAGCCACCAAAAAAGGTCATTGAGGTGTTGAGATAGTCGCAGGGTACTGCCGCGATCGCCAGAAATTCTGGTAGTTGCGGTAATAAATTGGCGGGGCGATCCAAAATTACTCCGTAGCGGCGGTTGGTAAGCTGAGTACAGTTGGAGATGGGCGATAAGGATTGGGCGATCGCCGCCGATGGTGCAATTAGCGCGTATGGCATCGCCGTTAGAATTGAGTAAGCTATTTTGGTGATCATAGCCCGCGACAGTCTGTATTTAAGTTTTGGTCTCAATGATTTCATGACGGTCAAACTATTCAACTTAAAGTCACAGTCTGGACTTGCACTCTATGGTGCTTGGCGCTCCCCCCCAATCAAGGATAATCTTGATTTAATCAGCAATTGCTGAAGTCATATCATTTCTTGCCAGTATGACCAAATTTTAGAGATTAAATATATTTGAATATTAAGTGTTTAGACAGAGCCGCTAGAAGCGATTTCACAAGATATAACATTATTACTTACAAATTGTCATGCTTGAAGCAAACTTTTTGCCGACTGTTTTATACCAAGCAAAAAAATGGCTAATCCATTTCTTTGCTTGAAAATCCATACTGGGTTTGGTTTTCAATAATGGGATCAAGATTATGGCAAACCTAGAACATTTAAATCAGCTACAACAGGGGGTAAGTAGTTGGAATCTGTGGCGATCGCAAGATCATCGCTGTCAGATTGATTTAATTGAAGCAAATCTCGCCTATGCGGAAGTCAGTAAAGCGGACTTTAGCGGCGCTGACTTGAGCTTAGCCAACTTGGGCGGCGCAAGCCTCGTGGGGGCAAATTTGCGAGAGGCTAATTTGACCCTTGCCAATTTGAGTGGCGCGAACTTGAGCTTGGCAACTTTTCAAGATGTTACCCTTTGCATGACCAACCTCAGTGGTACAAATCTTAGTCTTGCCAACCTCAGCGCCGTCGATCTCAATCTTGCCAACCTTAGTGGCGCGAACTTGAGTGGTGCGGTACTTCGCAACGCTAATTTAATGGGGGCAAATTTGAGTGGGGCTAATTTGACCAATGCCGATTTTACCGATGCTAATTTAGCGGGGGCAAATCTGAATGGGGCAAATCTAAGTAATGCTTTGTTTTGTGAGGCTGAGCTAAGTGGTGCGATTTTGAGCGGTGCAAATCTGTTTAAAGCAAATCTTAGTGGCGCAATTTTACGAAAAACCGACTTTAACGGCGCAAAGTTGCGAGAAGCCGATCTCCGTAATACTGATTTACATTTGGCTAATCTTGATGGCGCAGACTTGGAATTTTCGAGGGGCTAAAAATCTTAAAAGTTTTAGCCAGTCTTGTGAAAACACA
>MNZA01000174.1:0-5121 GCA_001873375.1 Oscillatoriales cyanobacterium CG2_30_44_21 | reverse complement strand
AAGCGCCGCCACTCACTTCTTAGGTTTTCTACGGCTATAAGTCGTTTTTAGCTTTCCCAAATTTTGGCTAGTACGGTTTGCGGGGGAATATCCTTCAGAGACTGACCCGCGATCGCCTGCACATATTTAACCCGCTTCTCAGCGATCGGTAAAAACACCTTAGCTGACGTAGCTGCACTCAAAATTGCCACCAAAGCTGTACCGACGGCAACGCCAAACTGCATCGCGTCACCTTCTGCACAAATAAACAAATTTGCCGTTGCAATCAAAGCCGCTAACTTGCCGACATCCGTGGGGCTAGCAATTAACAAATTTGGTACTCTAGCGGCAAGCTTTTCCAATAGCTCCGCATTATTGACGCTATCGATCGCCACGATGGACAAATCTGGCAGTTTAGCCTGTATATCGGTGGCAATTTCTGCCCAACTATCGGCAGGATAATTTGCCAAGGCTCCGCAATTTAGCAATATGAAGCCACTTTTCGGCAAGCCTAGTCGCTTTTGTTCGCTAGCTGCCCAGTCCAAATCACCCTTGGGGAGGTTTACTTTGATAGGTGGGCAGGGCTTGAGGATTTGGAAGGGGGCGAGGAGGCTATGGTTGGCAACCGCCGCATATTCTTGGGGATCAAACTCAATGCTTTCTGTCAGCAAAAAGTTATTTTGATTGCCAAAGGATACTCTCAGGGGAATGCCGCTTAACCATAGCAAAATCTTTAATGATTGCCTTGGCTGGGTGAGAATAGCCGCGTCATACTCGCGATCGCGAATTGTGCCAAGCAAATTACCAAAATCAGCCAGCGAGTTGCGATCGTTGAAATCAAACTTGAGTACTCGATTTACAGACAGGCAAACGCGATAGGATGCCATAGCTCGTGGTTCCACGACCACATCGATCTCGGCATTGGGATACTGTTGTTTGAGTGTATCCAGTGTCGGGAAAAACAGTAATTGCTCGCCAGTCCCACCTGGAACCAAAGCCAGTATTCGCATCATATTTATCCATCTCTAGACGAAGACCGTAAGCCATATTACTTTGTTTTTGGAAGTTGATACAGATAGCATTAATACAACCAGCAATTCTCGATACAGCGCTTTGCGTTTGACAGAAAAAAAATTAGAAGCGGCGCGGAGCGCCGCTTCTAATTTTTTCCTACACCACTCGGCGCTACAGCGCGTTGCGCTTACTTAAAACCCCTCAAAGCCTAAATAGGCTGTATCAATTTTCCAAAAATTGGGTTTGGAGCTTGTGGTAACAAATTTAGCGATCGCAAATTGCAATAAACGTTATGTTAACCAGATACATTGAGGCTCTTCATCAATGAAAAAGTCATTCATTTATCGATCTCTACAGGCTGCGATCGCAGTGGCAGTCTGCGCTTTGCTGGTGCTATGGGTATCCACAACCAGCGATAACGCCGTTTTAGAAGTTGTCACCGAACTTGATTCGCTAGCGGTGATTGTCGCGATCGCCTTTGTTTTTCCTTACATTTGTTTTAAAGCCCTCTCGAAGCTATACACACCACCTGTATCACGCAATAATGGCAAGTTGGATGCTGTCGAAGCAATCTCTAGTCAAGATGATTTAGAGGCGATCGCGGCGAATAAATTGGCAACTATGCAATATCGCGGTAATTCCTATGTGGCGGAAGTGACTAAAAGCGAAGCACAATTTGCCCCAGTAGCGATCAAATATCGAGGTGTCAGTATTGAACCTGAAGTTAAAGCCCAACCAGATTCAGATCAAGATGTGATTTTTTTTGCAGAGCGTGAGTTGCAGAAGTCGGCTAAACCCAAGGAACGTATCAAGTATCGCGGATCTTATGTGGACTAACCCGAACCCAGAATAAACTTGAGAGCGTTGCGAAGCAACGCTCTCAAGTTTATTCTGGCGGTTCGTTTGAGCGCAAAGCGCGGTAACTCGGCTGTCGCACATCTTGGCAATATTTCTGCACGGCACTGGTAATAATTTCGGTCAAGTCAACGTATTTACGCGCAAATGGTGGCTGCCAATCGGACAAGCCTAAGATATCGTGAGTCACCAATATTTGACCATCACAGTCCTTACCTGCGCCAATGCCAATGGTGGGGATCGGCAATGATTCCGTGATTTTAATAGCTAATTCCGATGGGACATTTTCTAATACGAGTGCAAATACACCTGCGTCTACTAGCGCCTGAGCCTGTTCCCAGATTTCCGTGGCGGCTTTGGGGTTATTGCCTTGAATGCGATAGCCGATTTGATGCACCGACTGAGGTGTTAGCCCCAGATGTCCCATTACGGGCATCCCTGCTTGGACAAGTTTGCGGATAGTTTTGACCATATCAGGATAACCACCTTCGAGCTTGATCCCCTTTGCGTCAGTTTCCTTAAAAACTCTTCCCGCCGTTCGCATTGCGTCTTCAGTACTGACTTGATAGCTCAGAAATGGCAAGTCCACGATCAGCAAAGCTCTCTCAATCCCTCGACCCACTGCTTGAGCATGGTGAATCATGTCATCGAGGGTTACTGGCAATGTGTTTTTGTAGCCCAAAGTAACCATAGCCAAAGAGTCACCGACCAAAATCAAGTCCACGCCAGCCTTATCCAGCAGCTTGGCGATCGCATAATCACTGGCTGTCAGCGCCACAATTGGCTTTTTCTGTTGTTTCCATTTTTGTAGTTGGGCGATCGTCAATGACATCAGGAAATTTCTCACAAGTTTTGGCTAGAGATTTATGATAGTCGCCGCCCGAACCGTAGCGCCACTTGGTAAGGCGATTTTGCCATTGGTATTGTTGTTCGGGTAAAAGGTTGGCGATCGCTGGCGCGAAAGTATCGGCAACTTGGTTTAGTCCACTATAAAGCCCCAATCCCAAATAATGCTTGAGCCAATCTAGCAAAGTCCCTCCGCCCACCTGTTTCATAATTTTGATCACCAGTACAGGATCAGCTATAGACATAGCAAGCATAGTTTGCGCGAGAGGCATGAACTGCACAACATCCTGTAAAAAAGGATAGAGAACGCGATCGCCTAGTTTTTCCATTTCTGTAAAAGTGACATTTAGTAAATAATTAATGCGATCGGCTTCGATCTGCTGATTTACCGCGACACTCATCGACTTCTGAAAGAGCCAAGTAACCGAGAGATTGGGTTGATAGGGCTGTAGCGATCGCAAATCCGCACTCGTTAGCCAATCACCAGCTAAGGCACTATTGAGACTATCGGTAAGACGCGGTAAATGTCTTAACATTGCGCCAAATCCTCCAAAGCTCAGGGGCGACTGCATTCCCGAACTATCTCCCACTTGCAAAATCCGATGCCAAGGTGTTTGTAATGGATTTTGTTTGTAGGAAGGAAAAAAGCCTAATAAGAATCGCTCAAATTGTAGTTGTTCTAGTTTGACCTCTTGATATTTTGGCAACCAAAATAGATAATCTTCCATTAGCTCGGTAAAACTAGGACGCATCGGGTCAGCATCGACATAGGTAAACATATAGGTAGTACGCCCATCTCGCGCTGGAAAAGCTTCCCAAAAATATTGACATTGACGTTGAATTGGAGTGAAGCTGTAAATCAAATCACCATAAGGCTTAGATGGCATTCCCTTAGCGCAACTTCCCACCACCATGCAGACTCCATCGGGTTTGAGATTGCCACTAACTTGCGATCGCGCTTGTTTAGCGATCGCTGAGAAATGTCCCATTACGTCTAGCAATAGTCGCCCCCGAATAGATTCCGTTCCGCCCGAATCTAGCGATCGCTTAGGCAGAATTTCCACAGATATGCCATTGTCATACACCGTTGCTTGCTTAAATCCAGTTTGCTCAAATAGAATTCCACCCGCATCTAAAAACTTCTGCTTGAGAACTTCCAATAGATAAATCGGATCGATACCAATATTCAGAATATCCTTTACCCATAGCTCTTTTCCACCTTGGAAGCCAACTCTAGCAGGGTTATAGACCGTAGCGATCGCTTGTTCTAGTTCCGCTTCTGTTAGTAAATTTAACTCAGTAAATACATTTAACTCTTGTCTGGAGATATTCCATTCTTGAGCGCGACCACGCAATAGTCCTTGTTCGATTACCGCCACGCGCCAGCCGCACCTCTGCAAAGCCGAGGCAATAAATATACCCAACGTGCCGCCACAGACAATTACATCAAATTCTTTATCTACTAATTTACTTTGTTTGATATCTACAACCTGCGCAATCGCCTGATTTTCTTGGCGATAGACCTTCCAAAATGCGTCCATGCGCTCTAATTGCATGGGAGCTTCCGCAGGGCTTTGCGATCGTAAGCTAGTAAATAAAGACATGGTTCAAAAAACTTGTTAATTCTCTTTGTATACAGCGACCCCAAATTATTTTGGGGTTTGCCTAAAGCTGATAGCGCGGGTCGCAATAGTCACGGAGCCATGTATTGGTCGCCGTAGCGATCGCCGCGTCACTCACATCGATTACGGGAGCCTGCCCATCACGCATAAAAGCCATCGCTAACCGCCAGCCCACAGAGGTCGGCACAATCAATAACCAGTAAGCTCGTTGAGAAGTTTCAACCTTTCCCGTTTCGCGCTCTAGGACTGACAAAAAGACTTGCTTAGGCAGGCGATCGCGATCTTGATCGGGCGCAAGGGGCAGTGGCTCCAGTTCAGGATCGCCGATCACCATGATTTCCCGCTTGATGCGAAGGCGTTGGTACACCCGATTAAGATAATCAGGCAAATCTTTAGCTAGCGCTTTGCTAAGACTGGGAAAATCAGCAGGACAAGTACGCTGATTTATATAGGTTTCAGCATAACTTTGGTGAGAACTCACCACAATATGACTGCCAATTATCAGGGCGATCGCCAGTCGAAAAAATTGCTGATTTTTAAGTATCCTGTTGCGCTTCATAATCAGATTTTATACCAAAAGGCAGAAGTGTTGAATCAGACATGAAGTTATCCTAAAAGTAGACACAGTATTCCTGTAGAAAGCATGATTTCAGCTTAAAGTCACTATCTTCCTAAACCAATGTACATAACTGATATTCTCACTCATGAATGCTTGTAAATACCTCAGTTTATCTAACATCTTACAGCCAAACTCTTTTGGTATCTCTACTAGTTCTAATAAAACATATGCTATTAAGCAAGTGTA
>MNZA01000159.1 GCA_001873375.1 Oscillatoriales cyanobacterium CG2_30_44_21 | reverse complement strand
CGCCGCCACTTAACTTATTCGGCTTTTAGTCAATGGAATAGGATGAAGTAAAATAAATCATAGTTTTTTTACCATTGCTGCCATGAGTCAAACCGATAACATTGAAGAGCGCTTTCGCGAACTAGAGCGAGAAGTGATGGGCAAGCAAGCCAATAGTCAGTCCCAAGATCCTAACAAACGCGCTGAACCAGAATTTGTGGCGATCGGGCAAGGTGTAGACACCGCCAAGGCTGGACTAGGTAGCTTGATTGGCTGGGTAAATAGTCTGACAGGAACCGCCAAGGTTGCCGCGATCGTTGTTCTTGGTTTAGTTTCCTTTTCGATTTTAAGCTTTGTGTTCAAATTAGTCTCCGCCGCCATTTCCATAGGTATTATGGCTCTGGTGGGATTGATTCTATACAAGGTATTCTTTGAACCAAGTTCAACCAAGTAAATTTTTTGATTTGTTCATATAGATATTAGGACTAAATTTTATGGCAATATCCCGCCGCCCGATCCAACCAAGGTTGCGCTCCATGCCACTGCGTAAAACCCCTTCGGCGCTATACATTCAGATGCACCAACTCGCCAATGAAAAAGAGCGTTTGCAGGAGGAGCTAGTCCGTGTATGCGATCGCCAGCAGCAAATTACAGATCGCCTCGCGGAGCTAGATCGTAACCTCGCCCAACTAGATCTGGATGTGGAAAACAATGCGGTGAGCGCGGATATGTCTGAGGCGCAATTTGTTAATAAGATTAAAGCTAGACCCACACAGCGCATTCAAAAAGTCCAGAATGCGGGCTATCAAACCATGAATATTGATTACTAAAGTTGTTCCGCCCGCGTAGCGGGCGGAATTGCTAATCAAAAAAGAAGCGGCGCATCGCGCCGCTTCTTTTTTAGGATTTAACCGATTAACGGTCTAAAGCCATGCTTTACCGATACTTGACCAATCTTGTCCATATTCTCAATGCTGATCTGATTTCGTCCCCACGAGAAATTTGTATGCCAACCTTCAAACTCTAAAAGCATCGCCTCCGCAAAACAAGCAAAAAGTTGCCGCGCAGGAGCCGTCATATTCACTATTTTCATGATTTTCCAGTCGATATCGAGGCTATGCTCCACGATGCCGCCGTTAATTACATGAACGCCCTCATCTTGAACGAGGTCACTCATGTTTTTAGGATATCCGCCATCAATCAAAATGCAAGGACGCTTGAGGGTACTCGCATCGATCGCCATGCCCTTTGCCATACTTGCCACCCAAACGATAATGTCCGACTGCGGTAAAGCCGTCTCGATATCCAAGACCTTGCCACGACCGAGTTGGGCTTGCAACTCCTGCAAACGCTCTTGATTACGGGCTACTAGCAATAGCTCTTTAATCTTAGTACGCGCATCTAGCCAGCGACAGACCGCACTTCCGATATCCCCCGTCGCGCCGCAGACAGTTACCGTTGCTTCGGCGAGGTCAATCCCAAACTTGCGGCTAGCCTCTTCGATTTGGCGACAAATAATATAAGCCGTGTGAGTATTGCCTGTAGTGAAGCGATTAAATTCCAGTTGGATATTCCGCACACTCGATATTTGCCCCAGATTAAAATTCTCGAAAATAATCGAAGAAAAACCGCCTAGAGCTGTAATATCAACACCATTTTTTTGAGCTAGAGCCATCGCGTTGAGGATCTTGCGAATGGCAGTTTTAATTTTGTTACTCGCCAACATTTCAGGCAAAAAGCATGATTCTACATACAATCCTTCGATCTGCTGCCCTGTAGCACTCGTAACTTTGATGCGATCAACAATTTGGGGCGGAGCGCTACACCAAAACTCTAAACCTTGATCGGCGTATTCGGGATAGCCTAATTCCCTTGCTACAGACTGAGCGTGTTCAAGACTTGTCAAATGTCCTATAAGACCAAACATCGATTGCAGTTACCAGTTACAGTTATCAACGAAAAGTTTAGTGTAGTCGCGCCGTAGGCGCGACTACACTAATGATTTAAGCAGTCGCTAAACCCATAGCCGACATCCGCATGATGTCACGGGTGTTGAAGCCAATTTTGCCGAGGCTTTCACCATATTGGATCATAAAGTCTTCAATCAGAGCTTCCTTTTCCATACCCAAAACCTTGGCATCGGTTTCGACTTGGTTCAGCATTTTCCAGACAATGGGCAAGTTTTGGCGATTTGCCGATTCCAAATTTGCTTTGGAGTCCGCAAAGTGATTTTGCAACCATTCTTCGCCAAAATTAAGATGCAAGTATTCTTCTTTGACCACACCTTCGGTAATCTTGCGCGCAAAAGGATCGGCAACAGGAATATAGATGTTGTAAGCGGCGATCGCAAAGCACTCGATGATTAGTGATTGGATCAGCAAGCAAGTTACTATGTCCCCTGTGGCAAATGCTTTCTGAAAATTGCCATGCAGTTCTGCAAAGAATTGCTCAGCAAAGTCCATGTCAGGTGTCACGTTCAGATTTTTACCGCAAGCAGTGAAACCTTTTTTGTGGCGATCCTCCATCTTGGCAAGTTTTTTAAAGTCTTCAGTAAATTCGGGCAGTAGCTCTCCTAGTTGGAGATAATTGCTGTATGCCTCAGCTTCGCCCTCAATGACGATCGCATTGATTCGACTGTAGGCATCGCGATATGTCTCTGTTTGATAATCAATCGCTACAGCTTCGAGTGTTTGCCCCATGTTTTGCCTCTTTCAGTATCCCTACTCAATAAAAGTTAATCTCTTGCTATTTTATGCTAAGTGGCACAATGCAATAAAAATTAAAACCCCAAGACTTCGAGCTTTCGTAGCCTCCTCCAGCGACAAAGACTTTAAGAGCGCGGCTTCGCCACGCTCTTAAAGTCTTTGTCGCTGGAGTCTAGGTTAGATTTTGTGAATTGCAAACCAAACCCAGCATGGTTTTTTAAGTAAAGAAATGGCTATGCCGTTTCTTTTACTTGGTGTTACATCTGCGGTTCAATTCCTGCGGCACGTAGTTGAGTGATCAAGATTACATTTCTTTGACGTTCCTGCTCAGCAATTAGTTTTTCTTGCTCAGAAGTTTCCCAACCTGTTAACAGCAAATTGCCATTAGCATCCCACCAACGCAGCCAAGGCAGGTCACAATTTTGGTAAACGCCTTGCCAAATGCCAAGTTCCACGCCTAACTCCGCGATCGGGAAATGCCCTCTCTCATTGGCGGGAACCAATTCAAAGTGATTGGTGACATGACGATATAGCTCGATATTTGATTTCTGCACTTCGTAAATGCCATAAAAAGCAGGACGAATCACCTGCTCATAAATGAAAAATTTACCTGTCCAAGGTGTGTGATCGCGTTCCTCCTTGCCAGTCCCAGACACAAATTCTAAAATAATCAGAGGTGCAATAAATTCTTGCCAAAGCACATAGGATCGACGGGGCTGTCCATCTAAAGTCGGCGGCACATTTGGCACATAAAACCAATCAGGTGCTTCTGCCCCCTTTTCGGGCGGTTCCGTCATCCGCCAATAAATGCCCGAATCTTGACCGATCGCATACTGTCCATCAGGATGACATTTTTGCAAAATCGGTTCAATCGAATCTGTGAGCAAAATACTTTGGGGATGCTCTTGAAAATTTTTCACAAATGTACCATCAGAGTCTGGTAACTGGGTATGGTCGGGCAAAATGACAGGATCAATAGATGGATCAACAGTGAAAGTCATGGCTTATCCTAATCATAATAATGATGGTTATAATCATTTACAGCAATTGCCGATCAAACGAACCACAAGGGAATTTTTGAAAGCGGCGCGAAGCGCCGCTTTCAAAAATTCCCTTGGTTTGGGTTTGAGCGCAAAGTACTATAAAAGTGCATCAGGAGAGTACATACATGGCAGCAATTACCGCCCGTGAATTAGAGATGCAAATGCCCGATGCTAGTCAACTCTTGAGTGATGAGCCTGAGATGGAAAGTTCCTTGCATTATATGCAGTTGTTATTACTTGTAACTTGTCTAGAATGGGCTTGGCAAGATCGCAATGACTTTTTTATTGGCGCAACCATGAGCATTTACTTTAGCCGCCAGCAATTAAAAAATCATGACTTTCGCGGTCCTGACTTTTTTCTAGTCAAAAACACCACCAGATCGCCACGCAAATCATGGGTGGTTTGGGAGGAGGATGGACGATATCCTGATCTGATTATCGAGTTACTATCCGACTCAACTGCGAATACCGATCGCACCTTAAAGCGAGATTTGTATGCGGAAAGGTTTCACACTCCCGAATACTTTTATTTTTCACCTGACACATTAGAGTTTGCTGGTTTTAGGTTAGATATTAATCGCTATCAGCCGATTACCCCTAATCCTCAAGGTTGGCTATGGAGTGAAGTATTAGGAATGTTTTTAGGAATTCATGATGGCGAACTACGCTATTTTTCCCTAGAAGGCACTTTATCACCCACGCCGCAAGAGTCCGCGCAAAGGGAAATTCAAAAAGCGAATCAAGAGCGTATTAAAGCTGAGCAGGAGCGTATTAAAGCTGAGCAGGAGCGTATTAAGGCTGAACAGGAGCGTGTTAAGGCTGAAGAGCAGCTAAATCGTGCAGATCTAGCTGAGGCTAAGTTGCAGGCGTTGCAAGCAAAAATGCGATCGCTTGGCATCGCTGAATAGTCATTGCAATTCTCAAAAGAGGTTGACAAGTTTACACACAAGACTTACCAACCTCTTTTTTATCGTTTTTTGCTCATAAATGTTGCAGCTATTCTCAATAAAAAAGACGGTAACAGCAAAATTAGAAAAGTAGAAAATCTATAATTGCCTTGAACTATGCAATCTCTAAGTTTTTGAGAATAGTACTCAATCTGAATATTATCATTGTGCCATTTACTTGCTAATAACATAAGTTCATAATTTCGATAACTTAAACCAAGATCTTGATAGATAGAAGCGTACTTTTCTGCAATTCTTTGCCATGAAGTGATAGTTACTCTACGACTATTACTGCCTAGATATTTACGCCAAATATAGATTACTTCAGGAATATATTCGTAACGACAACCTGATGCGATCGCTCTAACCCAAAACTCCACATCATGCAGATCGTTCACCCCAAAGCTATGGTCATAGCCGCCCAAACTTCGCCATAGCGACTTGCGAATAGGAGTTGTACCAATCAGTTTCCAATTAGAACTTAGGGAAAATTTCTTGGCTTTCAACATTTCTTGTAGCGAAATATCTTGAGGATTAATCACTTTCTGATTGTTAACTTTGTTTTGCCTAATGTAATTACCATATACAAACCCTAATCGATTATCTTCTGTAAAAATCTTACTAATTAGCTCTAGTGCATTACTTGGCAAAATATCATCGGCATCTAATGGTACTAAAATATCACCTTGAGCCACTTCAAAGCCATTGTCCCTAGCAACTGAAGATCCGCCATTGACTTCTCGCCAAACAACTTGAATTAGAGAGTTATTTTCTAATTCTTCGCATACCTCAATAGTACGGCGATCGCTAGAAGCATCATTGACTATTATTATTTCTAAAGGCAGTAAGGTTTGGGATAAAATACTATTAATTGCATCGAACAGTAAATCTCCTTCCCGATAGCAGGTAATCACTACGCTGATACTAGGCATAAAGTTTATTCTAGAATTAGTTCTTTTAAGAATATTAGTAACTTACCAATAAAATTAGGGCTTTTATTGAATTTGCCGCCTTTTGAAAACCTAAGATAAAATCTTCTTAAAAGTTGATAAAAAGAGTATTTAGTTACTAACTCTTGATTGACTCCGCAACTCTCCGCATACAGAAGTTGCTTATCTTTAAATATTTCCCACAAACGATCACTACTATCGGATTCAGTTAAGCTAACGTTATCTTCTGGATGCTTACGCCAATAAAATTCGCAAGTTATCTCATAACTAAAACTAAATAAAGTTTTGCTACATAGCTCTAAGATTAGACAGAAATCTTCGGTAGTCTCTAGATATGGATCTTCCTGATAAACATCTTGCAATAAATATGACCTAGCTATAAAGCTATTAGATGTAATAAAATTTTGAAATTTTGCTATTTTTCTAATATCGAAATCGTGAAAGTAAGTAAGTTGTTTTTCTATGACTTCTAAATCTGTAGAGGTTTCCCATACCTTGATTGCTCCCGAATAGGCTACTCCAATAGAGGAAGTCTGATCTAGCATAGATACAAGAGTATAGACATGATTTGGATAAAGAATGTCATCATCGTCAAGAATTCCGAAATATTTTGCTCTAACAGCTTTAATACCATCCTTAATTTGTGTACTTCTAAATCCAGTATAGTTACTTTCAATGATTTGTATATCAATTGTTTCTTGATAAAAATTAATTAGCTCATCTAATCCTTTGATATTTTTATATTTAACTAAAATGACACCAATATTTTTATAGGTTTGATTAACAATGCTGTCTAAGCAACGCCTTAGCATTGTTAAAGGGCGATCACCTACTCTTACAATAAATTCAACTTGGCTTTGAGGAGATTGAATGTTAATAGTATCTTTGACAAAACCTTTGTCTTTAATTAATTGTTGATGATGAGGAATTATCCCTAACATCAATTTCTCAAGGGTATATTTTTCCAAGAAAATATCATGGGCTTGTTTAGACATTTTTAAAGCTTCTTGAGGATGGTTCCGAATCCATTCCATATGTCTAACAATCTGTTTAGCTTGTTCTAGTGGATTAATGCCAGCGTCAATGTACAAGACACTATTCTCAAAGGCATCTCTAATAAATTGATGCTCTGAACAAATAGCTATCGCTCCTGAAGCCACAATTTCAAAAATTCGCATGGATGGCATTTCTGCCTCACGATGTTCAGGGCGATGAAGACATAAACCTACTCCCGCATTTCGCAAAGTATTCAAAACACTAATTCCGTCAAATGGAAGACTGCCTTTATAAGATTTTTTTAAGTAATCCCATTTACTACCATAGACTTGCATAAAGTCATAGGTATGTAGCTTCTTAAAAAGCTTTTTAAATCTACTTCCATCCCAATTGCTACCAATATAAACTAGCTGAGGTTCTTCTAAGTTAGGAGGGATATAGTCTGACTGATTAGAGCTAGTAAAAAATGGGGCAATAAAATATTTTTTTGCAGTTTGCTCTGTCTGCTTAATCAACCAGTCGTCAAACTTAGTTGATGATGACAAATAAGCATCATAGCTGAATATATTTGCGTGCTTTTCTGTGATTTTATCAAAGTTGTTATATTCTCTTGTAAATTCTTCGTAACGATCAAAAAATACTGGAGGGTTCCACATACATCCATAAGTAGGAAATTGAGAAAGTTTGGGTGTATTAAAATGTGTAACTAATACAAAGTCAGGTTTATACAAATCTATTTCCTGAGCAACTTCAATCTCAATCGCTTCCCATCCTAGGTTTTGAGCCGCAATAATAATTCTTCTGACTAGCTCAGTCTCAGCAAATTTTTGTCCTAGAAAAGAGTTGTGAATGGCAATTCGCATAATATTGGGAATCAGAAGTGTTGAACGACAGGAAATAATCAGAAAAAAGCGCTCCTAATCTGTTAAACTAGGAGCAATAAATTAAAAAAATAATATCCGCAATGTTATCCAACTTCCCCCATATTGTCAAATATTTACTTTCACTTTTACCTCAAAACGATTATCCGAAGCTAGACACATTTTCGTTTGTAAGTTGTTGGCTAAGTTTTGTAC
>MNZA01000266.1 GCA_001873375.1 Oscillatoriales cyanobacterium CG2_30_44_21 | reverse complement strand
TTGTTTTATGACTGACTTGGAATATATCCTCTAGATGCGTAACGCTATAACCTTCTTGATATAAGAGTAGACAGTGCGCTCTCTGCCGCACTTGATGATGACAACTTTGACGATAAATTCTCCTCAACATCCTTTTCCTTTCTTCGTGTATCTTTCGGGCTAATTTCATTTCCTTAAGACCTCTAATTCATATTTCTTTTTATCATAAAATTGTGTAATTAATTGTGTCTAACTACTTATCGCTGTAGCCACTCGTTCCTTGGGTTTTGGTTTGTCTCAATTCAAGTGACTATGGCTACACTTAAAATTTCTCTTTACTACTCAAAATCTCAATAGACTTTAAGTAATATTGTTTTTTGTCTAAGACTGAAACGTTAAGCTTTAAATGCTATAAATGTTTATGCCTAGTGCCTAAATGATATAAATCTAAAGTCAGATTTTTGGCACAATTTGGAAATTAAAAAGTGAGCGACGTATTCAAATGTACACAAATGTTTTGTCTTTTGTTGACAAGCAATCCAACCCGCCCTAACTGTGGCTAGTCTCTTCATTGGATAATTGACAACAGACAATACTTACTAGCTCAAATACTTAAAGAAATTACACTTCCCAATCAACAAATGTTCGTACAGTCTATTGGTGATTTACAGCGCTTTGCGCTGACTTAAAACCCAGAGAAAGTTTTGAAAGCGGCGCAAAGCGCTGTAAGGTTCTGACCAAAGACGAATCAGAGTAAAAGCTGCGTGATTTTGCAAAATTTAGGAGGCAAATTGAATATTTCCACATTAAAACGGGAGTGGTTTTCCAATGTTTCGGCAGACCTTTTGTCGGGGGCAGTAGTAGCCCTAGCCTTGATTCCAGAATCGATCGCTTTTTCGATCATCGCGGGGGTTGATCCCAAGGTTGGTTTATACGCTTCCTTTATCATTGCCGTGATTACGGGGATTTTTGGTGGTCGCCCCGCTTTGATCTCGGCGGCAACCGCTTCAACAGCGCTGATCATGGTCAACTTGGTTAAGGATCATGGCATCAATTATCTCTTTGCCGCAGGGATTTTGATGGGGATTTTGCAGATCATCTTTGGTTTGCTAAAACTGGGCAAACAGATGAAATATGTGCCGCGTGCGGTGAAGGTGGGCTTTGCTAACGCCTTAGCAATTTTGATCTTTATGGCACAGTTGCCCGAATTTACGAATGTGCCGATCGCCGTGTATTTCTTAGCCGCTCTCACCCTTGGCATTATTTATTTGCTGCCCCTATTGACTAGAGCCGTGCCATCGTCTTTGGTGGCGATCGTAGTCACTACGGCGATTTCTATTTTTGGCAATATCAAAGTGCCAACCGTAGGCGATAAGGGTGATTTACCGTCAGCACTGCCTAGCTTTGGACTGCCCGATGTGCCGCTAAACTGGGAAACTTTGCAGATCATTCTGCCCTACTCGATCGCCTTGGCGATCGTGGGACTGCTGGCTACTTTACTTACTGCTTCCCTCGTGGATGACCTCACCAATACCCAGGGCGATAAAAACCGCGAAGCCAAGGGGCTGGGACTTGCCAATATTGTCTCAAATCTGTTTGGGGGCATGGCAGGTTGCGGCATGATTGGGCAGTCGGTAATTAATGTGCAGTCAGGAGGACGCGGTCGCCTTTCCACCTTTAGCGCAGGTGTATTGCTGTTGATATTTATATTGTTGTTGGGGAATTGGGTGAAGCAAATTCCGATGGCGGCGTTGGCTTCGGTAATGATTATGGTCTCCATCGGTACGTTTAACTGGAAGTCGATCATCAATATCCGCAGGATTCCCCGTACTGAGACGGCGGCGATGTTGACGACAGTATTGATTACAGTTTTAACTCGCAACTTGGCTGTGGGTGTGGTGACGGGCATTGCCTTGAGTACGGTCTTTTTCTCTAGCAAGATTGCTCAGATTATTTTTGTGGATAAAGTTTTGAATGACGATGGCACTCACCGTACTTACAGCGTAGCGGGACAGATTTTCTTTGTGTCTGTCGATGACTTGCTTGAGAAATTTGATTTCCAAGAAATTGTCGAAAAAGTGACCATCGATCTCACCAATGCCCATCTTTGGGATCAAGCGGCGGTGGTGGCGATCGATCAGATTGTGTTGAAATTCCGCCGTAATGGCGCAGATGTGGAACTATTGGGAATGAATCAGGCAAGTGCCACGCTAGTAGAACGTCTATCTGATGCTAAGCAAGCTAATTAATATCAAATTCAAAGCCATCAATCTAGAGAATTAACTATGAAAAATATTTTGTTATGTACCGATGGCTCAATTTTTGGTCAAAGCAGCTATCAATATGCGGCTTGGCTGGCAAATCGTATCCAATCTGTGGTGAATGTGCTGTATGTGACTGACCTGCGATCGCAAACTGCTAGTCGGAACTTTAGTGGCAGCATTGGTTTAGGAGCCTCCGATGCACTGATGAATGAGTTGGTAGAACTGGAACATAAAAAAGCCAAACTCAACCGTCAACGGGCGAAGCAAATTCTGGATGAAGCGCATCAGGTTTTGACCGACAATGGTGTGGAATCTGTAAAAACAATCCATCGAGATGGATTCTTAGTCGATTGTTTTCAAGAGTTGGAAGCTGACGCAGATCTAGTGATTCTGGGTAAGCGCGGTGAAAATGCTGAATTCGCTTCAGGACATTTGGGCGCGAATGTGGAACGGATTATGCGTTCTAGTAATAAGCCGATTCTGGTTACTTCGCGGCAATTTCAACCAATTACGAAGTTGCTAATCGCCTACGATGATGGCGATAGTTGTCGTAAGATTCTCGAATTTTTGACAAATTCAGCGCTCTTTCAAGGTCTGGAATTACATATTATTGCTGTCGCCAGAGATGTGACCGATGAGAAGGCGATCGCCCGTTTATCAGGGGCGCAAAAATGGTTACAGTCAACGGGAATCGCGGCGCAATGCAGTGTGGTCGCAGGCAAGTCAGAAACAGCGATCGGTGAATATGCTAAGCAAAATAATATTGATTTATTGTTAATGGGTGCTTACGGACATAGCCGTATTCGCTATCTCGTCATCGGTAGTACGACCGCCCAAATTTTGCGAAGTAGCAATATTCCTGTATTGGTATTTCGTTAATCACATTCCAAGTACAGCGCTTAGCTCTGATTTTCAAGTTAGCGCCAAGCGCTGTAGGCTGTGAGCAAATACAACTAGAGTTCTAAAATAATTTTGAAATTATTTCTTTTCAAATAAGTATTTCTCAAATGAGTAAAAGTAAACTATGGCGTTTGGGATTAGTCCTAGAGTATTTGACCCTAGCATGGAATGTAATTGGCTTTCCAATTACTATGTACTCAGGTTCACAAACTGGCTCAATCGCTCTAGTTGGATTCTCTCTTGATTCTGTAATTGAGATTGGCGCATCGATAATTGTAATCTGGCAACTAAACGATAGCAACAATAAACAAAGAGAACGATTAGCACTACGGTTGATCGGCATCGCATTTTTGTTACAGGCGGTCTACGTCTTGTTTCAATCGGTAAATGTTCTATTTTCTCAAACTATTCCTCAAACTTCTATATTCGGTATTATTTGGCAGGCTCTAACATTCATAGTTATGCTCTCTCTCGCGGCTGGGAAAGCCTACACAGGTAACAAACTTGACAATATCACCTTAAAAACCGAAGCTAGAGTGACCCTAATTGACGCTTATTTAGCTGCTTCAGTAATGACTGGATTACTCTTAAACTCACTCTTAGGATGGTGGTGGGCTGATCCATTAGCAGGGTTTGTAATTGTATTCTATGGATTTAAGGAAGGATGGCACGCTTGGACTGAAGGTACAGTGCTTTAAGCTAACTTAAAACCCAGAGAAAATTTTGAAAGCGGCGCTCTGCAACGCTTTCAAAATTTTCTCTGTACTCATCAAAGCCTCAACAGGCTGTAATTCTCTTAGCCATGAGTTGTTGAGCTTGCTTGATCCAGATTGACATCTCACCAATATCAGGGCATAAATCCGCACGGTTAAAATTTTGTACCTGTAAACGCATAATTTGTTTATGGAGTTTATCAACAGGAATCTGGGCAAGTTGTTCCACCGAAACGATGCCACTATGAACGATCGCCCCGCAATGTTGACAACCCACCGCAGGGATACGCGCCAAATCTGCAAAAGCGATCCATTTTGTTAATTGCTGAAATCTCACCCCCAGTGCGATCGCCAGTTCTTCTCTTTGGGCTTTGTGGCGACCTGCCTTTTGCAGCAAAGCGCGGGTGGTCGTGATGCCATAGTCTTTGAGCTTTTGGCAGTCTTCAGTACTTAATGCTGGCAATTGATCAATTGGGAAGTTGGAGGATGAAAGAGACTGCGGAGTTTTCGAGGAATTCATGATTTATTTGTCAGTGATTCTGGTGAGTTGCTTGATATATAAAACCTAAAAAGCTTTACTGTCCACTATGCGGACAGTAAAGCTTTTTAGGTTTCAGTCGGAATCTCTCCCATGGCTTTGAGCATCGGCTGCATGGTTAGGCCTTGCACAAACACCGAGAAAGCCACTACTCCAAATGTAACCGTAATAATTTCGGTGCGGTGGGGCATCTCGGCGGGTAGTCCCAAGGCTAGGGCTAGGGCTAAAGCACCACGCAAACCGCCCCAAAATAGAGCGTGTTGATGGGTTGTTTTTACGCGCAAATCCGAAAAGGAAAAGAGCGCACATAATGGATAGATAGCTAAGGCTCTGCCCATTAGTACCACGGCGATCGCTACCAAAATCGGCACTATATAAATTCCAAACGATTCTTGGGACTCTTGAATGCCAATCAAGATAAAAATTAGGGAATTAACTACAAAGGTGGCATATTCCCAAAAAGCTTCTACGGACTTGCGTCCGCGATCAGAAATAGAACCAAGGGAACCCAAATTCCCCACCATTAGCCCCGCCGTCAGCGATGCGAGTACACCTGAGCAATGAAAATATTCAGCGAGAAAGAAAGAGCCATAGGCGGCGACGGTCGTAAATGTAATCTCTACTAGAGGATCTTCAGTTTGCCCTGCCAATAGCAGCAGCCCTCCCGTGACTGCCGCCCCAGCAAGAATGCCGCCGCCGATGGTCGTGATCAACAAAATTACGGTACTAGGAAAATCGGTGGGTTGTCCCATCGCTAAGGCAACGGCAATTCCAAATCCTACAGCCGCCGTACTGTCATTAAATAAACTTTCCGCTTCCACTAGCAGGCGTAATCTTCCTTCCACTCCTGTTTCTTTAAATGTGGCAATCACTGCCACAGGGTCAGTCGCCGTGATCAGGATGCCAAAAACCATCGCAATTTGCCATGACCATCCTACAAAATAGTGCATTCCTGTGGCGATGATCCCTGCGGAAACTAACACGCCCACTGTTGCCAGAGTTAGGACGATAAAGAAATCTTTTTTTAATTCTTGCCAACGAATGTAAAAGGCTGCCTCAAATACAAGAGCGGGCAGGAAAATCACAAAAACTAGTTCTTTAGATAGTCCGACATCGCTAGAAAATGGGATCAAAGAAATCGCAATCCCTGCAACTACTAAGCCAATGGTGTAGGGAATCTTGATTAACCTTGCCACCATCGCCACGATCGCGGCGATAAATAGAAAAAATTCAATCTGCTCAATGTCTAAAGTCATTATTGATTAAGAGGGGATGAAATTAAACGTAGCCCGTCCAGTCTATCCATTAGGAAGCGTTAGCGATCGCTAACGCCTCCTACAAATTAATCTGAAATGTGCGCTCTTAGATAAACTGGTTAAAGTTGATACGCATGAATTTATGATCGCGCCACCCTACCCCAAAGAGAAACACTCAAATTTATCCCTACAGTAGCTTTGCCGAAAGCTGTGTAATTTCGATCTCTTTCTCAATTCATAAATATGCAACTAATTAACAAAATCCATTTTCAAAATTGGCGCGGTGATTTGTTTGGAGGGATCACGGCGGCGATTGTGGCGCTGCCCCTTGCCCTTGCCTTTGGGGTTGCTTCTGGCGCAGGCGCGATCGCAGGACTCTATGGCGCAATTTTTGTCGGCTTTTTTGCAGCGCTCTGTGGCGGCACTCCTGCCCAAGTTTCAGGGCCAACAGGTCCGATGACCGTGGTAATTACGACAGTGATTGCTTCGGTATTGGCAACTTATAAAGATGATCCCGAAACGGGACTGGCGATCGCCTTTACGGTGGTGATGCTGGGGGGACTATTTCAGATTTTATTGGGAGTGATGAAGCTAGGGCAGTACATTACCCTGATGCCCTACACCGTGATTTCGGGATTCATGTCAGGAATTGGTGTAATTATCATTGTGTTGCAATTACCGCCCCTATTGGGTTACGCAGGTTCGGGCGCAGTACTTGACACGATGAAGGTGTTGCAGAGCTACATCACCAATCCCAATCCTGTCGCCTTAGGCTTAGGATTACTCGCCCTGATCATTGTTTTTCTTGCACCACCAAAACTGAATCGTATTTTACCTTCACCATTACTCGCCCTAGTAGTCTGTACCCTAGTTTCCGTAATCTTTTTCAAGGATGCGAATATTTCCCGCATTGGTGCGATTCCCAGCGAATTACCGAAAATTCGCATTCCCACCTTCGATGCTAATCATTTGATCGATATGTTGCGCTATGGTGTGACCTTGGGATTTTTGGGAGCGATCGATTCGCTGTTAACATCCCTTGTCGCCGACAGCATCACCCGCACCCAGCATGACTCCGATCGCGAACTAATTGGGCAGGGCATCGGCAATATGTTTGCAGGGCTATTCGGCGGCTTGTCTGGTGCAGGAGCCACAATGCGAACGGTGGTAAATGTGCAGGCAGGAGGCAAAACGCCTTTATCAGGAATAATCCATGCCGTAATATTACTGCTAGTGGTATTAGTCGCTGCCCCTCTAACCGCCGTGATCCCTAATGCAGTATTGGCGGGACTATTGCTAAAAGTGGGCTTTGATATTATCGATTGGCAGTTTCTCAAACGCGCCCATCATCTTTCCTTTAAAGGGACAGGTTTGATGTACTTGGTACTATTTCTGACCGTATTTGTGGACTTGATCACGGCGGTAGTAGTTGGCGCATTTATTGCCAATCTCTTGACGATCAAGCGCCTCACCGATATCCAGAGTCAAAATGTACAGGCAACCACTGATCCCACTGCCGCCCACAACCTCACGGGTGAAGAACAGGAAATTATGACCAAATCCAATGGTGATATTTTGCTGTTTCAGCTAGGGGGACCCTTGAGTTTTGGAGCGGCAAAAACTATCTCGCAACGGATGTCGATCATCAAAGATTACAAAGCGATCGTTCTCGATCTCAGCGAAGTGTCAACTATCGGCGTAACGGCAGCTTTGGCGGTGGAGACAATAGTTACAGATGCGGTCAATCGTCACCGTCAAGTATGGATTATCACTAATACGGCTCAAGTGCAGAAAAGGCTCGGTCGTTTGCAATTACAGAAGTTTGATGGTGTATATATGACAGGCGATCGCCTGCAAGCATTGAGAGAAAGTGCCAATCAAGGTTCAGAAAATCGTTTGTCACTATCCTAGCAATGTAATCTAATTGACACTCAAAGTTCTCTCTGGGTTTTAAGTCAGCACCAGAAGTGTTGAACGACAGGAAATAATCAGAAAAAATCGCTCCTAATCTGTTAAACTAGAAGCAATAAATTAAAAAAATAATATCTGTGATGTTATCCAACTTCCCCCATATTGTCAAATATTTACTTTCACTTTTACCTCAAAACGATTATCCGAAGCTAGACACATTTTCGTTTGTAAGTTGTTGGCTAAGTTTTGTACTCGACCAAAGTCAAACAGGGATGAGATGCCTATTCCAGAGATTGAATATACGCGGAATAGACATAGATATCAGTACATTTTCTAAGGCGAGT